>DASSEA010000442.1:0-5193 GCA_035696805.1 Casimicrobiaceae bacterium | reverse complement strand
CGTATTCCAGGCGCCGACGTTGATGCCTTGGGCGCGCGTCGATACGAACGTGCGGTTGCCGCTTACGCTGGCGGGCATGCCCCGCATGGACGCGGATCAGCGCGTCGACGGTGCGCTTGCGCGCGTTCACCTCGCGCCGTTCGCCCACCACTTGCCGCGTCAACTATCCGGCGGCATGCAGATGCGCGCTTCGATCGCGCGCGCACTCGTCACCGAGCCGGACCTGCTGCTGATGGACGAACCATTCGGAGCGCTCGATGAATTCACGCGGCAGCGCCTCGACAGCGAACTGCTTGCGCTGTGGTCCGCGCAACGAATGACGATCGTGTTCGTCACGCACAGTATCCAGGAGGCGGTGTTCCTGTCGAGTCGCGTGGCGGTGATGGCGGCCCACCCGGGACGCATCCTCGACACGTGGACGATCGACGCGCCGTATCCGCGCAGTGATGCGTTCCGGGTGTCGCCCGCGTTCGTCCAGCACGCCGAGCGCCTTTCGGCAAGCGTCGCCGCCGCCGGGGCGGACGCGTTGCCGATCGAGGATTGACGTGTCCGGATCCAGGCGCACGCAACGGTTGCTGCAAATCCTCGCGCCGCTCGCGGTCGCCGTCGTGTTCGTCGCCGGCTGGCAGGCGATCGTCATGTGGAAAGAGATCCCGCCGTACCTCGTGCCTTCGCCCGGGCTCGTCGCGCATACGCTTTACGCCGATCGCGCGCTGCTGCTGGATTCGCTCGGCGTCACGATGTCTATCGCGCTCGTGGCGCTTGCGCTCGCCACCGTACTCGGCGTCGCGATCGCGCTGGTATTCGTGCAGAGCCGCTGGATCGAGATGAGCTTATTCCCCTACGCGATCCTGCTGCAGGTCACGCCGATCGTCGCGATCGCGCCGCTGATCATCATCTGGGTCCGCGACACGCGCGTCGCGCTGATCCTGTGCGCGGCGGTGGTCGCCGTGTTTCCGGTGATCTCGAATACGACGCTTGGCCTGCGCAGCGTCGATTCCGGCCTGTTGAATTTCTTTCGCCTCTCGCGAGCCACGCGCTGGCAGA
Source organism: Casimicrobiaceae bacterium (assembly GCA_035696805.1). GTDB lineage: Bacteria > Pseudomonadota > Gammaproteobacteria > Burkholderiales > Casimicrobiaceae > VBCG01. The sequence continues at coordinate 4,146 of DASSEA010000442.1, read as the reverse complement.
CGCTGTGGCGGCTGCGCGTTCCAAGCGCATTGCCGTATTTTTTTGGCGGCCTGCGCATCGCGAGCGGCCTCGCGCTGATCGGCGCGGTCGTCGCGGAGTTCGTCGCCGGCACCGGCGGCCAGGGCGCCGGCCTCGCGTACCAGATCCTGCTGTCGGGCATCCAGCTCAACATCCCGCGACTGTTTGCTGCGCTGGTGCTGATCGCCGGGGCTGGGGTCGCGATGTTCGCAGCAACCGTCGCCGTTTCGAGGCTCGCGCTCGCGCGCTGGCACGAGAGCGAACTTCGGCACGACGTCGATCGATGACGGCTACACGCTGGGACCTGTTCTGTCGCGTCGTCGACAATTACGGCGACGCAGGCGTCTGCTGGCGACTCGCGCGCCAGCTAGCCGCCGAACACGCGCTCGATGTGACGTTGTGGATCGATCGGCTGGCGACGCTGGCGCGCTTCGAGCCCGGCGTCGACGTCGAGGCGGCGAGGCAGTCACTGCGCGGCGTCACGTTGCGACAACTGACCGACGATCACGATCGGGAGTTACCCGCCGTCGTCATCGAAGCGTTCGGCTGCGGGCTGCCGTCGGCGTATGTCGAAGCGATGGCGACGGCAGCGCGCGCCCCGTTGTGGATCAACCTCGAATACCTGTCGGCCGAGCCCTGGGTCGACTCCGTGCACGGTCTCGCCTCACCGCAAGCCCGCCTGCCGCTCGAACGGCATTTCTGGTTTCCGGGATTTACGCGCCATACCGGTGGCCTGATCCGCGAGGCCGGTCTGATCGAAGCCCGTGCGGCGTTCGCAGCGTCGCAGGCGCCGTCCGATGCCTTGCACATCACGCTTTTCTGCTATCCGAACCGTGCGCTGCCCGAGTTATTCGACCTGTGGGCGGAAGGGGACGAAGCAATCGCCTGCACGATTCCCGAGGGCGTCGCGACGGCCGCGCTCGATCAATGGTTGCACGGCGACGTACCGCATGCGCAGCAGTCGGTCGCGCGCGGCCGTCTTCAAGTGCGCATCGAACCCTTCGGCACTCAGGAGGCGTTCGATCGCCTGCTGTGGCGCTCCGATGTGAATTTCGTTCGCGGCGAGGATTCGTTCGTGCGCGCGCAATGGGCGTCCCGCCCGTTCGTTTGGCAACCGTATCCGCAGGACGAAGAGGCGCACCGCTTGAAACGCGATGCGTTTCTCGCGCGTTACTGCACGGACCTTGCGCCCGAGCTACAGAGCGCCGTCGAGACCATGTGGCGCGCGTTCGACGACGAGGATGGCGGCGCTCTGGCAGATGCCTGGCCGTCGTTTCACCGCAGCATCGCCGCGCTCGCGACGCATGGCGAGCGCTGGGCACATTCGCTTGCCGAACAATCGGACCTCGCGAGCGGACTGGTCGCCTTCGCGCGCGGTCGGCTATAATCTCCGGTTATCCAAATTTTCGGATGCTTGCCCGACGCGGGCGGGCTTTCCGTCAGGAATCGACATGAAAATCGCCCAGGAAGTCCGCGCCGGCAACGTCATCATGATCGGCAGCAATCCAATGGTCGTGCAGAAGGCCGAGTTCAGCAAATCGGGCCGCAACGCATCGGTCGTCAAGATGAAGCTGCGCAACCTTCTGTCGGGCAGCGGAACGGAAACCGTCTATCGCGCCGACGAAAAGTTCGACGTCATCCAGCTCGAACGCAAGGAAGTCACGTACTCGTACTTCGCCGATCCGATGTACGTCTTCATGGACCAGGAATTCAACCAGTTCGACGTCGAGAAGGAGAACATGCAGGAGGCGCTCCCCTATCTCGAGGATGGCCTCGCGTGTGAGTTGACGTTCTACGAAGGCAAGGCGATTTCCGTCGAGTTGCCGACGTCCGTCGTGCGCGAGGTGACCTATACGGAACCCGCAGTCAAGGGCGATACGTCGGGGAAGGTGACGAAACCCGCGAAGATTGCGAGCGGGTTCGAAGTACCGGTCCCGTTGTTCGTCAACACGGGCGACAAGATCGAAATCGACACGCGAACCGGCGAGTACCGCCGCCGCGTGTGAGAACGCCCTGAATTCGACTGTTCGGGGATTCCGTAACGCCCTCATCCGGTCCGCGGCCGCACGAAGTTCGTGCGCGCACGTTCTGCCCGCTCGCGAAACGCGCAGCGCTCCTCGTGATCGTTGACGAGCCCCATCGCCTGCATGAACGCGTAGACGGTGGTCGGTCCGACGAACGTGAATCCCCGCCGCTTAAGGTCCTTCGACAGCGCGATCGCTTCGGGTGACGTCGCCATGCGCGCGAGGCGCTCGCGCGTGATACGTCGCGGCCGCCCTTCGACCGCCGGTTCGAAGCGCCACACGTACGCGGCGAACGAACCGAACTCGTCGACGATCGCTCGCACCCGCTTCGCATTGTTGCGCGTGGACTCGATCTTGCCCCGATGGCGCACGATTGCAGGATTCGCGAGTGCGCGCTCGACGTGACGGTCGGTGAAGCGCGCGACGCGGTGGAAGTCGAAGTTCGCGAACGTTGCACGAAAAGCATCGCGCTTGCCGAGGATCGTGCGCCAGCTCAAACCTGCCTGGAAACCTTCGAGGCAGAGCTTCTCGAACAACCGGTGATCATCGGCGACCGGCCAGCCCCATTCGCGATCGTGGTAATCGACGTACAACGCGTCGTCGCCAGCCCAGGAGCAGCGCTCAACTGGCGCGACTGCCGGGCGCCCCAGTCCGGTCGTCATCAGCAACTGCTCTTCGGGAGGACTTCGGATCAATGCAACGCCGTGTCTGCCCGCTGGCGCTCGGCGAGCAGCGTTTCGCGGAGACCTTCGAAGAACGCCAGGACGGCGGAGACGTCGCGCCGCCGTTCCTGCCGGAAGCACTCCGCAATCAGCGCGGAGGCGGCGAGCGCATCAGGCAGCTCTTCGGGAGAAATGGCCGCCATCGGACCCTGCAGCCGGTAATGATGACCGCTGCGCCGATCGTATTCCCAGCGCGCCGCATGGTCGATCCAGGCCTGCAGCGCCGGCATCGTCCCCGGCAGGTGATCGATCGCTGCGATGATCGCCTGCAGCGACCGATCGTCGATCGCTTCCAGCAATGCGACGAAATCGATCACGGTCTGCTCCCTCATGCGTGATCCAAAGAGTGTGCCAGACCGCGGCGCTCCCGTCGCCTGATGACTGTTACAGGTCTTTCCACGCGGGGCCTTCGCTGCGGCACCGGCGCACCACGCGAACGGCGGACGAGATGAATTCGAATCGCGCGACTGGATTGGCAACCACACGTTTCAACGATACGCTATGCCATCGACCATTGTGGTCTCGGACGAGCGCAAAACGCAGTCCCAAGTCTACGTGCCCGCAGGGACGTGCGGCACGACAGGTCGATCGAGCGAATACAACAGGAGGGGCGATGAAAGGATTTGTCGACAATATCGAGGCGCTCACCGAGGACAACGAGGATTTCCGCCGCGTGCTCTACACCGGTCATCATCTGCAGCTCGTGCTGATGGCGCTGAAGCCCGGCGAGGAAATCGGCGAGGAAGTTCACGAGGACCGTGACCAGTTCTTCCGCGTCGAGGACGGCAACGGTCATGTCGTCATCGACGGCGCACGCCACGCGATCGAGGACGACGACGCGATCATCGTGCCCGCCGGCGCGCGCCATAACGTGATCAACACCGGGCGGGGCACGCTGAGACTCTATACGCTCTACGGGCCCCCCGAACATCGCGACGGCGTCGTGCACGCGACGAAGGCGTCGGTCCGTGAAGAACATTTCGACGGCAAGACGACTGAATGAGCGAAGAAAAAATCAAGGTTCGCGTCACTGCCAGCGGACAGACACTCGACGTCGTGGTCCTTGACAAGCGGCTCGACATGATCCGGATCGTCCTCGGCGAGGGCATTCACAGCGTGCGATGTGATATGACCCCGACGCGTAACGGTTCCGCGTACGTCGGCAATGCAATGGGACGTGAAATCGTCTATGAACGCAGCCGCGAAGAAGTGAAGGGCGATCTGGCCCGCGCGGCCGGCTTCCGCGACCACAGGCGCTAGAGAAACACGACGGCGGCCACATTCAACCGAGGACCCACCGGTGAGCGACGAACGCGACTACGACGTGAAACGACCCCTGCGCGAAGTCATCGGCACCCTCCTCGAGCTGGTGCTACCGGCCG
>DASSEA010000441.1:0-2058 GCA_035696805.1 Casimicrobiaceae bacterium | reverse complement strand
TGACGTGCAGGATCGGCGCGTCTCCTGCATACAGCCACGCGCCGGGAAATTCGAACGGCGGACGCGGGCCGTCGATCAATCCGAGCAGCTCGCGATAGAACGCGATCGTCCCCGGCACGTCGTCGGTGAGGATCGTGAAGTGGTTCATCGCGGTGACGGGCATGGGATCCCTCGATGGCGCAGTGGGCGAACCGGCATTATCTCAAGCGGTCGCCTCGCGGGCGAAGCGCGCGAACAGCTCGAGTGCGTCGGGGCCGCGCGGATCGGCGAACGCAAAGCGCGCGTCGCCGCCGCTCCACGCATGTCCAAGACCTTCGATGCGCACGTGGCGTACGACGATTCGCCCATCGAGCAGCCAGTCGTCGCTGCGCACGCCATGCTGCTCCCCAGCGGCTTCGTGCGATGACGCATCGCTCGCAGGCAGCGAGGCGGCCGGCTGATAGCCGCTGCGACCGGCAGGGTGCGCGTTGAAGCGCAGGTACTGATCGACGAGCGCGACGCCGTTGATCGGCGCGACGACGTTGTCGCCATCGCCGTGCACGACGAGGAGCGGAACGCTCAGGCCGCGGGCGGTGTCGACGGCGCGCGCTTCGTCGGCCACGCGCGCGACGTCGTTGTCCGGCCCGTGCGCCATCACCGCGAGCGCCGTGGCGGGACTCGACGCTGCGGCGCAGGCAAGACCCGAGTGCGCCATGACACCTCGCACGAGCCGAGGGTGTCGAAGGCCCAGCACCGCCGCAAGCGCGGCCCCCGCCGACAGCCCGAGCACCCAGACGCGTTCACGCTTCGCGCGATAGTGTCGGCGGGCTGCGACGATTTGCGCAGCGACGATGGCCGCTTCGCCGCCGCCACCAACCGTGTTGACCTCGAACCAGTTCCAGCAACGATAGGGGTTCGCAGGCACCGCCTGACGCGGCAACAGCACGAGCCAGCCATTGCGGTCGGCGCGCTCGGGAATGCGGGCAAGGTTCGCGATGTCCTCGGGGGTCTGCCGGCAGCCATGGCACACGACGACGAGGGGCGTGCGACGCCAGCGGCTGTAGCCGCGCGGAACGTAGACGACGTAATCGCGTTCGGGCGCGACGATGGGTGCGGTCGTGACGTAGCCGCGCCACGACGACGCGCGGCCCTCCTCGAAGCGCCCTGGCGCCAGTTCGCGCCGGAAGAGCCGCGCGCGCAGGAACCCCGACAGCCGAAGCCAGAGCGATTGGATCGATGCCCACAAACGATTCATGCAAGGCGTGGCTGGCAGAACAGGCAGTCATTGCATACGCTCGCGCTCCGGCCATTTGAGCAAAGCGAGCCCGAGCGAGCCGGTGCGAGCGGGACGCGGCGCGTCAAATGAGCACGATGTCGTACTGCTCCTGCGTATACAGCGTTTCGACCTGCAGCGAGATCGGCTTGCCGATGAAATCGCCGAGCTGCGCAAGCCCCTGCGACTCCTCGTCCAGGAACATGTCGATCACCGACTGCGACGCGAGAATCCGGAATTCGCGCGCGTTGAACTGCTTCGATTCGCGCAGGATCTCGCGCAGGATGTCGTAGCAGATGGTCTGCGCGGTCTTCATCTCGCCGCGACCGCCGCAGGTCGGGCACGTCTCGCACAGCACGTGCGCGAGCGACTCCCGTGTGCGCTTGCGCGTCATCTCGACGAGCCCGAGTTGCGTGAAGCCGTTGACCGTCAGTCGCGTCCGATCCCGTTCGAGCGCCTTGTCGAGCTCGGCGAGCACCGCGCTGCGGTGGTCGACGTTCTCCATGTCGATGAAGTCGATGATGATGATGCCGCCGAGGTTGCGCATCCGTAGCTGCCGCGCGATGACCTGCGCAGCCTCGAGGTTCGTCTTGAAGATCGTGTCGTCGAAGCTGCGGCCGCCCACGAAGCCGCCGGTGTTGACGTCGATCGTCGTCATCGCCTCGGTCTGGTCGATGATGAGGTAACCGCCGGACTTGAGGTCGACGCGGCGCGCAAGGGCCTTCTCGATCTCGTCCTCGACGCCGTGCAGGTCGAACAGCGGCCGGTCGCCGGCGTAGTGCAGGATGCGGTCCGCGATCGCCGGG
>DASSEA010000440.1:0-8693 GCA_035696805.1 Casimicrobiaceae bacterium | reverse complement strand
TTCGGCGACTTTCACGTCGTTGGCGCGTCGCCGGAGATCCTCGTGCGCAAGGAGGGGTCGACGGTCACGTTGCGCCCGATCGCCGGTACGCGCCCGCGGGGCGCGACCCGTGACGCGGACGAGCGTCTGGCGCAGGAGCTCGCGTCGGACCCGAAGGAACTTGCCGAGCACGTAATGCTGCTCGACCTCGGCCGCAACGACGTCGGGCATGTCGCGTCGATCGGCAGCGTGCGTGTCACCGAGCAGATGGCGATCGAGCGGTACTCGCACGTCATGCACATCGTATCGAACGTCGAAGGGACGCTGCCGGCGGGCACGACGAGCTTCGACGTGCTCGCCGCAAGTTTCCCCGCCGGCACGGTGAGTGGCGCGCCGAAAGTGCGCGCGATGGAAATCATCGACGAGCTCGAGCGCACGCCACGCGGCGTCTATGCGGGCGCGGTCGGCTACATCAGTTTCCAGGACGACATGGACCTCGCGATCGCGATCCGCACGGCCGTCGTTCGCGATGGCGTCCTGTATGTGCAGGTGGGCGCCGGCATCGTGCACGATTCGGTGCCGGAAAGCGAATGGCAGGAAACGCTCAACAAGGCCCGCGCGGTGTTGCGCGCCGCGGAAATCGTGCAGCTCGGACTCGACGTCGAGACGTAGCGTCTTCAAAAGCGCATAATCGATGTCCGCTCGCAGAAATTACCCTGCGCTGGTAATTCCTGCAGCGCCGCAGGTGATGATGGTCGTGCTCGCACGTTGATTTCCCGCGAAAATTCGCTTGGCACGCGCGCTGCTCTATCGAACTCAATTCCGTAACGAGCTTTCCATGGACAAGATCCAGCTTCGTGCCGCGGCGCGCGCATTCATGCGCTCGTCGCAGGTTGATTTTCCCTCGCCCGACCGGACACTGCCGCGCACGTCGCGCGAGCGCATGCCCCCGCCGCTCGACAAGGCGCGCGCCCGCCAGGCGGTCGCGCCGATGGGCACGCTGCACTCGATCGTCGTGACCGTCAACGCGCGCAAGCGCAGGCGCACGTGGTATGTCGTCGACCCCGATTTCGCCGTGGCCGCGCAATACGCCGCGGCGGGACTCGATCTCACGCCGGGGTGCAAGGTCCTGGTCGACGCCGAGTTGATGCGGCCCGTCGCATTGCTCGACTTCGATCCTGCCGTCAGCGCGCAAGGCGTGGATCCGATGCCGCACGGGTTCAATCCGTATTTCGATCTGCCTGCCGGCTGAGAGCGCCGGCGATAAAGGCACGCGATGCGCTTTGAAACGGCGGCGGGCGCGGGCAGCCGCGTCCGCATCGGCTATACGCTCGATCTGGACTACGAAGTGTTCGCGCCGGCGGACTTCGTGTTCATCATTCATGCGGCGCGAACGGAACAACAGCGCGTCCTGACCGAGGCGGTGAACGTCACCCCCGTCGCCGAATGGCGCGTCGAGACCGAGCCGCACTACGGCAATCGACTGCTGCGCCTGCGCGGCGAACCGGGACCGTTGCATGTGCGCTACATGGGCAACGTCGAAGTCGATCACTACATGGCAGAGCCCGCGCACGTCGTGGGGACGCCGATCGACGAATTGCCGCCGCACACGCTGCCGTTCCTGTGGTCGAGCCGCTATTGCCAGGCCGATCAGGTGCAGCAGCTCGCCTGGGGCGAGTTCGGCAACATGACACCCGGCTTCGCGCAGGTGGACGCCGTTTGCCAATGGGTGCGCGGGCAGGTCGAATTTCGCGTCGGCACGTCGACGATTCGCACGTCTGCGCTCGAAACGCTCGAACAGCGGATGGGCGTGTGCCGTGATTTCGCGCACTCGATGATCGCGATCCTGCGCAGTCTCAACTATCCGGCGCGCTTCGTGACCGGTGTCGATTACGGCGCCGAGGAATCGCTCGGCCCGCCCGATTTTCACTCGTACGTCGAAGCGTGGATCGGTGATCGCTGGTGGTTGTTCGATCCAACCGGCATCACGCCGCTGACCGGACTGATTCGCATCGGCACCGGTCGCGACGCGGCCGACGTCGCGTTCGCGACGATGTTCGGCAACGTCCGCGGCAAGGCGCCGCGCGTCGCATTCGCCGCAGCAGAAGATCCCGCCGCGGGCATCACCCGCCCCGAGCCAACGGCGCTCGCCGTTTCGACTTCCCGCCAGTAACGCCGTGCGACGTGCCGCCCGCGTAGGACGGCAGGCGACAACGGACGCGCACACGCGCCGACTGTATGAACAGCGGCGCGCCGACTGCGACGCCCAACCCGTCGCGACACAATGCCCCCACGTCAACGCCCCGGGGTGACTTTCCGGTAACGGATCGGTCACTCGGATTACGGGGCGCCAACGATGAGGAGGCTGCATGCAGAAGCATGACAAGGACGGGCAGCAAGGCCAGCGCCAGCAAAGTCAGCAGAATGACCGTCGGCCGCAACAGGACCGCGATCTGCAGCGCAACAAGCAGAGCGATCGCGGTGGTCAAGCGGGCGGCAGCGAGCCGAGCGAGGGCCGTCAGCCCAGCCAGCAGAACGTCCACGGCGAAGGCAACTACGCCGCGTCTCGCCAGTACAACGACGCGACGCGCGAATTCGCCCAGTCGGGGCGCGTCGACGAAGCTGCTCGCAACGCGGCGCCGCGTTCGGATGCGGAAGCGAAGGACATGCAAGCCGCAGAGGCCGAAGGCAAGCGCCATGCGAAGGGCGAGGATCCGGCACTCGGTCGCAAGCGCAGCGAGCTCGCGCCCGACGCGTCACGCGCACCGAAGCCCGGCGAGGAGGAATGATGACAACGGCAACGTCGAACATGTCGGTCTCATCGCAGAAAGGCATCCCGTTGTTGGACGCGAGCAACCTGCCCTCAGCCGATGACTGGGCGATTCTCGAAGCCATCCAGGCGGATGCAGATTTCGCGTTGGACACGGAACCGGATTTCGATCGTTTCGGACGATTCAGGCTGTCCGCTTCGTTCGAGGAGTAAACCGCGCTCTTCGCCTGGGCAGGCGTTCGCGGGTTTGATCAACTGTCCCTGAAGGAGCTTTGCCATGTTGCAGTACGCAGCGGTGTTCTTCGTCATTGCGTTGATCGCAGCGGTGTTCGGTTTCACGGGTATCGCCGTCGGCGCCGCGGAAATCGCGAAGGTGCTGTTCTTCATCTTCCTCGCGCTCTTCGTGATCTCGCTTCTGGTCGGGATGTTTCGCCGGTCGCCGTGAGTGAGTGAAGGGCGACACGCATCAGCACAAAGGTGAAAACGATGACGTAGGTGCGGCAAGATCGTTTACCTCGAAGCCCCCGAACGGCGAGTTCGGGGGTTTTTTTTGCGCCGCGGAAGGGTCGGCCGCGGCGTTTCGGCGAGCGGTCGTGTCATCTCGCGCGACGCGCGATCGATCCCGCTTCGACCCGCCTTTCCGACGGGGATGTGCGCGGCAGGTGCCATGGGTGTCAGAACAACGCGCGGGGGCGCGACTGCGAGGCGGACGGCAGCGACTGCGTTTCGTCGAGCCGGGTCTGCGCTTCCGCCCAGAGGTTTCGCGCCGCCATGCGCCGCGGATCCACATGGAGCGCCCGTTGCGCTTTCGCGCGCGCCTCGCTGTACCGGCCCGCATCGATCAGCGTGCGAGCGTCCCTTACGAGCGCGTCGTAGGCCGTGGTTTGCTCGGGTTCCGCCGGCAGGGCGCGTGCAGTCGACGCTGGCGGAAGTGCCGTCGTCGCCGTGACTGGCGCCGTTTCAGGCGCAGTTGTCGTGGGCGCCGCGGCCTGGGCCGGCGATCGCTCGCGTTGGGTGCCGGACATGGAACGTGCATCGGGCGCCCGGCGTGCGCGCGCGATCTCGGCGTCGGCGCGCGCGGTCGCTGCGCGGCGCTCCGCTTCGGCAAGCCGTTCCTGATCCTGGGTCTTCAGTCGCCGCTCGAGCTGTTGCACGAGCGCGTTCGTCGCCGGTTTCAACCACTCCCCGTTGTCCGGATCCTGTCCGGGCTGCGCGAAGAGGTGGAGATCTCCCGTTGCGGTAATCGAATACCAGACCGCGGGCTTGCGCGTGACCGGATCGAAGAAGACGGTGCGCCGAAGCTCGTCGAGCGAGTCGACGCGCAACCGTTCCTGCTTTGCCTGCGCGACGGCCGTCAACGGCCCGAGCGAAGCGCCAACGCCCGGCAGTTCGACGCGGAACAACCATGCAAGGACGAGCACTGCGACGAGCGCGAGCGCGGCGGTTCCGGCGGCAATCCGAATGACAATGAATGCGGCCGCCGGACGCGGCGCGTCCCGGCTCGGCGAGGTCGTTCGTTTCATCCGGGATGAGACAGCAGGCCAGTACAATAGATCGCCCGTTTGCGCGAATTCGTCGCATGCTGCTGATGCTCGACAACTACGACAGCTTCACCTGGAATCTGGTGCAGTACCTGGGTGAACTCGGCGCCGCCGTCAAAGTCGTCCGCAACGATGCGATCACGCTCGACGAAGTCGATGCGCTCGCGCCGTCGCACGTCGTCATCTCGCCCGGGCCGTGCACCCCCAACGAAGCGGGAATTTCAGTGCCGCTGATCCGCCGCTTCGCGGGCCGGATGCCGATCCTCGGCGTCTGCCTGGGTCACCAGGCGATCGGCCAGGCGTTCGGCGGTCGCGTGATCCGCGCCGAGCGCGTGATGCACGGCAAGCTGTCGTCGATCGTCCATGACCAGCGCGGCGTCTTTGCCGGCGTCCCGTCGCCGTTCAACGCGACGCGCTACCACTCGCTCGCGATCGAGCGCGCGAGCCTGCCACCCGTTCTCGACGTGACGGCCACGGCCGAAGACGGCGAGATCATGGCGGTGCGGCATCGCGAACTGCCGGTCGAAGGCGTGCAGTTTCATCCGGAGGCGATCCTGACCGAGCACGGTCGACAGGTTCTCGCCAACTTTCTCGCCGCAACCGTGTAGCGAGCCCCGAGGCCCCGTCGCGCACGCACCCGGCGGGCGGACGTCACCTTCACGACGCATTCGAAGGTTCCTTTAAACTGCCGATCCGGGCGTCGGACTTCACGGGCGCTCGCCTACCGGATTAGCCATGGCCATCACGCTCCAGGACGCGCTGCAACGCGCGATCGAGCACCGCGAGATCTTCCACGACGAGATGCTGTCGCTGATGCGGCGGATCATGAGCGGCGAGGTGTCGCCGGTGATGATCGCCGCGCTGACGGTCGGCCTTCGCGTCAAGAAGGAAACGATCGGCGAAATCGCCGCCGCAGCGCAGGTGATGCGCGAATTTGCGACCCGGGTCGACGTCGACGACCCGCAGGGCCTGCTCGACATCGTGGGGACCGGCGGCGATGCGTCGCACACGTTCAACATCTCGACGGCGTCGATGTTCGTGGCAGCGGCGGCGGGCGCCCGCGTCGCCAAGCACGGGAACCGCTCCGTGTCGTCCAAATCGGGCAGCGCGGACGTGCTCGAAGCGCTCGGCGCGAACATCCTGTTGGCGCCCGCGCAGGTCGCAGAGAGCATTGCGGCGACCGGCATCGGCTTCATGTTCGCGCCGAACCACCACGGCGCGATGAAGTACGCGGCGCCGGTGCGCAAGGAACTCGGCGTGCGCACGATCTTCAACATCCTCGGCCCGCTGACCAATCCGGCGGGTGCTGCGAATCACCTGATCGGCGTGTTTCATCCCGACCTCGTCGGCATTCACGTGCGCGTGCTGCAGCGGCTCGGCAGCCGCCGCGCGATCGTCGTGTACGGCAAGGACGGCATGGACGAGGTCTCGCTCGGCGCTGCGACGATGGTCGGCGAACTGCGCGACGGCGAGGTCACCGAGTATGAGATTCATCCCGAGGATTTCGGCCTTCACATGAAATCCAACCGCGGGCTCAAGGTGACCGACGCGGCCGAGTCGAAGGAGATGGTGCTCGAGGCGCTGCGCGGGGTCGAAGGCACGCCGCGCGAAATCGTCGTGCTGAACGCGGGCACCGCGTTGTATGCAGCGGGGATCGCCGGATCGATCGGCGACGGGATCGAGCGCGCGCGTGCGGCGATCGGGAGCGGAGCGGCGCTGCAAAGGCTCGACGCGTTCGTCGCCACGACGAAGCGCCTCGGCCAGCCGGCTTGATGCCACCGCAGCAGCCGGCGATGCGCGACGCCGACATCCTCGCGCGGATCATGACCGTCAAGGCCGAGGAGGTCATCGCGGCGCAGGTCGAGCGGCCGCTCGACGTCGTCGAGCGCGATGCCGCCGCGGCGTCGGCGCCACGCGGATTCGTTTCCGCAATCCGCGAACGCATCGCCGCCGGGCAGCCGGCGGTCATCGCCGAAATCAAGCGCGCGAGTCCGAGCAAGGGCCTTTTGCGCGCCGCGTTCGATCCTGCCGCGATCGCCGCGTCGTATGCGGAAGCAGGCGCGACGTGCCTGTCGGTGCTGACCGATCGGCCGTTCTTCCAGGGTGCGCCCGAATACCTGCGGGCGGCGCGCGACGCCTGCACGATGCCGGTGCTGCGCAAGGAATTCATCATCGACGAGTACCAGATCGTCGAATCGCGGGCGCTCGGCGCCGATGCCGTGCTGCTGATCGTCGCAGCGCTCGACGACGCGCGCCTCGCGGCGCTCGAGGCGTGCGCGTTCAGGCACGGGATGGACGTGCTGGTCGAAGTGCACGACGCAGCGGAGCTCGCACGCGCGCTCAGCTTGTCGACGCCGCTGATCGGCATCAACAACCGCGACCTGCGGACCTTCGGCGTGTCGCTGCATACGACGCTCGAGCTGTTGCCGCGAATCCCCGCCGATCGGATCGTCGTGACCGAGAGCGGCATTGTCGCGCACCGCGACGTGGCGCAGATGCGCCGCCACGGCGTCAACGCGTTCCTGGTCGGCGAAGCGTTCATGCGTGCACCCGACCCGGGTGCGGCTCTCACCGCGCTATTTGGTTGACCGCTTTATGTCGGCGATCGCGGCAGAGCGCGTCAGCAAGGTCTGGACGACCGCGGAAGGAACCATCCGCGCAGTCGACGACATTTCGTTCGCGTTCGACGCGGGCCCGCTGAACGTGCTGCTCGGGCCGTCGGGCAGCGGCAAGTCGACGACGCTGCGCCTCATCGCGGGGCTCGAAGCGGCGGATGCCGGCCGCATCTCGATCGGCGCCCGCGACGTCACCGGGCTGCCGCCGGCCGCGCGCTCGATCGCGATGGTGTTCCAGAGCTACGCGCTGTTTCCGCATTTGAGCGTCGCCGAGAACATCCTGTTCGGCTTGCGCGTACGGCGCGTTGCACGCGACGAACGTGATGCGCGGCTCCGCCGTGTCGCGGACCTTCTGGGTCTCGGCGCGTTGCTGGCGCGCAAGCCCTCGCAACTTTCGGGCGGTCAGCAGCAGCGCGTCGCGCTCGGGCGCGCGATCATCGCGGAAGCGCCCGTCTGCCTGATGGACGAGCCGCTGTCGAACCTCGATGCGCAGCTTCGCGCCGAGATGCGCCTCGAGATCCGCGCGCTGCAGCGCAAGCTCGGCATCACGATGGTGTACGTCACGCACGATCAGGTCGAGGCGATGTCGATGGCCGATCGCGTCGTGCTGATGCGTGCCGGCCGCATCGAGCAGGACGGAACGCCGGTCGATTTGTACGAGGATCCTGCGAACACGTTCGTCGCGCGCTTCATCGGGACACCGCCGATGAACCTGCTGCGCCTCGACGCCGCGCGCGACGGCGCCGTCATAGCCGGAACGCAAGGACCGGTCGTCACCGAGGCGAGTTGCGCGACCGGCCAGCTCGGGATCCGCCCCGAACACATGACGCTCGCGTTCGAATCCGGCTTGCGCGCCGGCGTCGAAAGCGTCGAGTATCTCGGCGGCGACTCGCTCGTGAGCTGCCGCGTGGGATCGCAGACGGTCGCGGTTCGCGTGCAGGGCAGGGTCGGGCTCTCGTCCGGCGACGCGACCTGGATTCGCTGGGCCCCGGGGGCTCAGCACTATTTCGACGCCGACGGGCTGCGCGCACCGCTCGAAGCACGCGCGCCGTCGCCAACGCTTTTCGCCTGATCACCTGTCGAAGGAGGAACGATGCAACTGTTCGCGAAGGTCCGTACATGGTTGGGCGCGTCTGCGCTCGCATTCGCTGCGACGAGTGCCCTGGCGCAGGCTCCCGTCGAGGTGCCGTTCTTCTTCCCCGTCGCCGTCGGCGGGCCGATCACGAAGATCATCGACGGCTACGCCGCCGATTTCGAGAAGGACAATCCCGGCGTCAAGCTGCGGCCGATCTACTCCGGCACGTATCAGGACACGATCGCCAAGGCGCTCACCGCCGTGAAGAGCGGCGAGCCGCCGGTGACCTCCGTCCTGCTGTCGACCGACATGTACACGCTGATCGACGAAGAAGCGATCGTGCCGTTCGACGATCTGATCAAGACCGACGAAGACCGCGCGTGGCTGAAGAGTTTCTATCCCGCGTTCATGGAGAACAGCCAGACTGGCGGCAAGACGTGGGGCATCCCGTTCCAGCGCTCGACGATCGTGCTCTATTACAACAAGGAAGCATTCAAGGAGGCGGGCCTCGACCCGAACAAGCCGCCCGCGACGTGGAAGGAGATGACCGACTACGCGCAGAAGCTGACCAAGCGCGACGCGAGCGGCAAGGTCACGCAGTGGGGCGTGCAGATTCCGTCGTCGGGCTTTCCGTACTGGCTGTTCCAGGCGCTCGCGATCGAGAACGGCGTCAACCTGATGAACGCGGCAGGCACGGAGGTGTACTACGACCG
>DASSEA010000439.1:0-6928 GCA_035696805.1 Casimicrobiaceae bacterium | reverse complement strand
AGCATCACGACGAAGGCGCTCGCATAGTGCTCGCAGAAGCCGCGCCGCGTGTCGAACAGGAAGGCATCGACCGGCGCGTCCTCCATCAGCGGCGGTGCGAGCGTGTAGAAGAACGGCTCGTCGCGGAACCATTGCAGGACGGCGCTGATGAAACGGCGGTCGTCCGGATGCTCGTCGCGCAGTGAACGCGCAAAAGCGATCGTGCGTGGATTCGCCGGGGGCTCGCGCAGGTTGATCTGCGCGTCGCGCACCGACGCGACCGGGTAGCTGTCCGTCAGCGTCGACTGGATCGAATAACGCAGCGGCTGCGTGATCGGCGCGCGCATCAGCAGCTGCTGTTCGCGCGAGTAGCCGGCGAAGCCGCCCGCGTTGCCGCGCGTGCCGGCATCGGACTCGAGTTGCGGTGCGCCGGACGGGAGGTCGAGCGCGAACAGCCACGGGTGATCGTTGGGTTCCACGGTGACCGTATAGCGGGCGATCGTTCCGCTACCGCTCGCGAGCTTGCCACCGAGCAGCGGCGACAGGCTGCGCCATTCGCGGCCGTTGAACAGCGACAACACGGGACCGCGCCAGTAGCGCAGCCGCGACGGCGGCGCATCGCCGTCGAAATCGACCCGAAACGCGACGGCGTCGTTCAGTGCGAGCTCGCTGATCGACCCCGGCGACATGCGGTCGGACAGGCCCGTCGAGGCTGCACGGTCGGCGGGCAGGCCCCAGAGCGGTGTTGCAAGCCGTGGAAACAACACGAACAGCGCGGCGGCGATCGGCAGCCCCTGCGCGAGCATCGCGGCCGTTCGCCGCAATGCGGCACGCCACGGCGGCAGTGCAGTCGCGAGCGGTGCGTCGATCGCGAGCGCTTCGAGCGCGCCGCCGACGGCGAGCACGGCAGGCAGCGCCGCGACCGCCGCGAGCATCGACTGGCTGTAGAAGAACGGCGTGATCAGCAGGAAGATGGCGAGACAGACGAGCAGCGTGCCGTCACGCAGCGTTCGCACTTCGAGGAACTTGATGCCGACGAGGACGAACAGGAATGCGACGCACGGATCGCGCCCGACGAAGTATCCATAGGATTTGCGGATGGCGAATGCGATCGCAAGCGCAAACAGCGCCAGCGCCCACGACGGGATGTGCGCCGGCATCGCACGCGGGCGCGCGCGATCGCGCCGCAGCAGCGCGAAGCGCAGCAGCACGAGCGCCAAGCCGAATGCAGCCACCCAGATGGGCAGGTGCACGGCCTGCGGAATCTGCGCAGCGACGAGCAGCGCGCCGAGACTCGTCATTTGCGCGGGCGTCAGGAGCGGCCCCTGCGCGCGCTGCGAGCGGGCGATCGAACGCAGTTTCAAGGCATCAACGCCAGCGCCGTCAACGCGGTGCGCCGGTGTTCGCGTCCCGACCCCGTGGGAAGACGCGTCCCCGGGATGGTCAGCGCGAACGGACGTGTCGTGCGTTCGGCGGCGAGTATCCACGCACAAAGGCGCGACAGCCGCGCTTCCGCATCGAGTTGCGCCGGCATGCGTGTCCAGTCGAGCGCAAGCGGGCCGCCGCCCCCGGTTCCCTCGAACGACTTGGAAAACCACCCGGCGCCGCGCGCCACCGCCTTCCACGCAACGCGCTGCAGGGGGTCGCCGCGCTGGTATTCGCGCAGTCCCGCGAGGTCCGCGTCGTCACCCTGTCCGTGAGCATGCGGATCGATGCCGCGTTCGCCCGCTGGCAACGGTGGCGGATGCGCTTCCGGCGCGGGGTAGGCGATGCCGGACAGCGGGAAGTGCACGTACGCCCAGCCGCGCCACAGGCCCAGCGGATGGTTCGACGACAGCGTGACGCGTCCGAGCGGCACGCGGCCGCGCTTGGCGGCGGGTGCGGCGAGCGTGACCGTCTGCGTCGACGCGGCGGCGATCGAGGTCTTCGCGCGGACGTCGTTGGCGGCGATGCCGATTGCATGACGATCGATGGCGCCGGCAGAGACGGCGAGCGAGAACACGACGTTCCCCCCGACGAACGCGTCGCTCGCCGCGAGCGGCTTCACCTCGATCCCGGCCAGATTTCGGAACGTATGCAGGAGCGCCGCCGCGACGAGCCCGCCGAGCACGAACGTGACGCCGAGTCCGAGCGACAGCGCATAGTTGAGCGACGTCAGCAGCATCATCAGCAGCGTCGCGATGACGGCGTAGCCACGGCGCGTCGGCAGAATGTAGATTCGCGAGTGCCGCAGCACGACCGGAGAACGATCCGCGGGCGCCGCGCGAAACGCGCGTTGGCGCACGCGCGCGATCGCGTCGGCGAAGACGCTGCGCGCATCGCGCGTGGCGACGGCGTTCACGGCAACGGAACGGCGCGGATCAGGTTCTGCGCTTGCAACGCGCCGGCGCGTGCACCGCCTGCGAGGCGATGACCTGCGACGGCCGGGAACACGGCCTGGACGTCTTCGGGCACCGCCATCGGGCGTCCCGCGAGCAACGCCCAGGCGCGCGCGGCCGCCAGCAGCATGAGGCCCGCGCGCGGACTCAACCCGCGCCGCGCCCCGGCTTCGCCGCTTGCGCCCGCGGTCTGGCCCGGCAGGTGTCCGCGCGACGCGGCGAGCAATGATTGCACGTAATCGAGCAGCGCCGGCGCGACATGGATCGCGGCTGCTTCGCGCTGCCAATCGGCGAGCGTCGCAGGATCCGCCTGCGGCACGACGTCGACGAGTCGCGCGCGCCGATCGCCGCCCGCGAGCAGTTCACGTTCGGCGATGGCGTCCGGGTACCCGAGTTCGATCGCGAGCAGGAAGCGATCGAGCTGAGATTCAGGCAGCGGATAGGCGCCGATCTGCTCGACCGGATTCTGCGTCGCGATGACGAAGAACGGCTCCGGCAGCGGGCGCGTCTGGCCGTCCTGCGAGACCTGCCGCTCTTCCATCGCTTCCAGCAGGGCGCTTTGCGTCTTCGGCGGCGCACGGTTGATCTCGTCGGCGAGGACGACCGAATGAAAGATCGGACCCGCATGGAAGCGAAACGTCTGCGTGCGCTCGTCGTACACGGACACGCCGAGCACGTCCGCGGGCAGCAGGTCGCTCGTGAACTGGACGCGCGCGTACTTGAGCCCGAGCGTCGTCGCGAGCGCGTGCGCGAGCGTCGACTTGCCGACGCCGGGAATGTCCTCGATCAGCAGGTGGCCGCGCGCGAGCAGGCAGGCGAGCGCGAGCTTGAGCGGCTCGTCCTTGCCGACGACGATTTGCGCGAGCTGCTGCAGGACGACGGCGAGCCGATGCGACGTGGGGACGGCTTGCGTAGCGGAACGAACGGTCATTGGACGGGTCGATAAGTTGTTGGGGATCGGCTCGCACTGTAGCCTGTGCGTGCACGCTCGTCACGGCGCGCCGACGGCGCTAGACTTCGAAGGCACGGACGGTCGTTCGGGACTCGCCTTTTTCCCGCTGCCGACCGCGCCTCGCGCCCTGCTCCCGTCGACCCTCGTCCCGTATCCGTGGCCACGACTGCCTATATCACCCATCCCGCGTGCCTGCTGCACGAGATGGGTCCCGATCACCCGGAATGCCCGGATCGGCTCGCGTCGATCAACGATCACCTCATCGCGCTCGGGCTCGACGGGCATGTCGCGCGGCACGAAGCGACACGCGCCACCCGCGAACAGTTATCGCGCGTTCATGCACCCGCGTACGTCGAGGCGATCGAGCACGCGGCGCCAACCAGCGGTTTGCGCTACCTCGATCCCGATACCGCGCTCAATCCGCATTCGGTGAAGGCGGCGCTGCACGCTGCAGGGGCCGTCGTAAACGCCGTCGACCTCGTGTGCGGAGGCGAGTACGCGACGGCGTTCTGCGCGGTGCGCCCGCCCGGGCATCACGCGGAAAGCGCGCGCGCGATGGGGTTCTGCGTCTTCAACAACGTCGCCGTCGGCGTCGCGCACGCGCTTGCCGTGCACGGGCTGAGGCGGGTCGCGATCGTCGACTTCGACGTGCACCACGGGAACGGAACCGAGGAAATATTTTCCGACGACGAGCGGGTACTGATGGTCTCGACGTTCCAGTATCCGCTGTATCCGTATTCGGGCGTCGACAACCCGGCGCCGAACATGATCAACATCCCGCTGTCTGCCGGCAGCGGCAGCGCCGAATTCCGCGACGCGGTGAACGACCGCTGGTTGCCGGCGCTCGACGTGTTCGAGCCGGAGCTGATCGTGATCTCGGCGGGGTTCGACGCGCACCGCGAAGATCCGCTCGCAGGACTGGCGTTCACCGAAAACGATTACGCCTGGGTCACGCACGAGTTGATGGCCGTCGCCCGCGCGCATGCCGGCGGTCGCATCGTGTCGTCGCTTGAAGGCGGCTACGCGCTGTCGGCGCTTGGCCGCAGCGCTGCAGCGCACGTGCGCGAACTGATCACAGCCTGAGGGTGCCGTGCGATGAATCGTCGCGATTTCCTCGGCTCGTGCACGCTGCTCCCGAGCATCGCCGCGCTCGCGACCGCCGACGCCTCAGCCGACCAGACGCAAATCCGCCGCTACACGCGCTCGCTGCTCGTCGACATCCACGGCGCGCCGATCCGTCCCGCTGCGCTCGCGGCCGAAACGAATTACGTCTTCCAGTATCCGTTCGCCGCGACGCCGTGCTTTCTGCTCCGGCTGCCCGAAGCGATCGCCCCGGTGCCGTCGCTGCATCGCGAACGAGGACCACCGTACGTCGCCCCCGCCGGCGTCGGCCCGGCGCGCAACGTCGTTTCATTCTCGGCAATCTGCGCGCACAAGCTCGCCTATCCGACGCGCGACGTCTCGTTCATCCGCTATCAGAAGACGCGCTCCTCGACGTCGTCGGGCCGCGTCATCCACTGTTGCGCCGACCATAGCGTTTACGATCCGATGGCCGGCGCGCGCGTCGTGGCCGGTCCGGCGCCGCAACCGCTCGCGTCGATCGCCCTCGAGCACGATGCGTCCAAAGACGAATTGTGGGCGTTCGGTACGGCCGGGACCGAGCAGTTCGGGCCGTTTTTCGAGAAGTACGCGTTCAAGCTCGAGCTCGAATACGGCGGCCTCGAGCGGGCGCGCAAGCCCGTCGACGCCACGACGGTGGTTCGCGAGCTGACGAACTACTGCCGCACGACGATCGAATGCTGACGCCCGCTGGGCGCGCGCCGTGAGCGACGCTGCGATCGCCGTCCGCGATCTGCGCAAGCGGTTCGCGAAGATCGAGGCGGTGCGGGGTGTCAGCTTCGACGTACATCGGGGAACCACCACGGCGCTTCTCGGCGGCAACGGCGCGGGCAAGACGACGACGCTGTCGATGCTCCTCGGCGTGTTGCTGCCGACCGCGGGAACGATTCACGTGCTCGGCTGCGACATGCTGCGCGATCGCTATCGCGTGTTGCCGCGGATGAATTTCACGTCGCCGTACGTGGACCTGCCGAAGCGCCTCACCGTGCGCGAGAACCTGCGCGTGTTCGCGGATCTCTACGGCGTCGAGCGGCCGGCGTTTCGCATCGGCGAGCTCGCGGCCGAACTCGATCTCGATGAACTGCTGAAGCGCCCGTACGGCCAGCTTTCGGCCGGCCAGCGGACGCGCGTGTCGCTTGCTAAGGCGTTGCTGAATCGTCCGGACGTGCTTCTGCTCGACGAACCGACGGCGTCGCTCGATCCGGACATCGGCGACCGCATGCGCAGCTACCTCGAGGACTACCAGCGCACGAGCGGTTGCACGATGCTGCTCGCCTCGCACAACATGAACGAAGTCGAGCGGATGTGCGCCGACGTGATCATGCTGCGGGCGGGCAGTGTCGTCGACCAGGGCTCGCCGACGCAGCTGATCGATCGCTACGGGCGCGAAACGATGGAGGAGGTGTTTCTCGATATCGCGCGCGGCGTCGACGAGCCCGAGCGCATTGCCGACGAGGAGGAGCCCGTAGCGTGAACGATGCTACAGCGCTGCCCGGCGGGCTGCAGTCGGGAGGCCTCATCTCTTCGATGCGTCGCGTGTGGGCGCTGATCCGGCGCCATGCATACCTGCTGCTGAAGTCGTGGCCACGGATCGTGTCGATGGCGTATTACCCGACGGTGACGATGGTGCTGTGGGCGTTCCTCACGCTCTACCTCGCGCCGACCAACCGGTTCCTCACCGACGCGCCCGGATTCTTCATCGGCGCCGTGCTGCTGTGGGACGTCTTGTTTCGCGGCCAGCTCGGCGTGTCGCTGACGTTCATCGAGGAGATGTACTCGCGCAACCTGGGCAACCTGTTCGTGAGCCCGCTGCGGCTCTCCGAATTCATCATGGGGCAGTTGGTGATGAGCGTGCTGCGCACGCTGATCGGCGTGGGCGGTGCGTGCTTTTTCGCGTGGCTGCTGTTCCGCTATTCGATCTTTTCGATGGGGCTGCCTCTGGTCGCATTCTTTTCCGGGTTGCTGGCGTTCGGTTGGGCGATCGGCCTCGCCGTCTCGGCGATGATCCTGCGCTACGGACTCGGCGCGGAAGAACTCGCGTGGGCGGCGATCTTCCTGATCGCGCCCGTTTCCGGGGTTTACTACCCGATTGCCGTTTTGCCCCCGCTGTTGCAGGCGGTGAGCTACGCGCTGCCGCCGGCACATGTGTTCGAAGGCATGCGCGCGGTGCTGTTGGAGAAGACGTTTCACGTCGACATGCTGGTCAGCGCGCTCGCGCTCGACGTCGTTTATCTCGCGCTCGGCATTGCGCTGTTCGCGGCGGCGGTGCACTCGGCGCGCAAGCGCGGCACGCTCCTGCAGATGGGCGAGTGAGCGGGGCGCGCGAGGCATAGCCGAGCGAAGGCCCGCAGGGCCCGACGCCGAGCGAGCGAGGGAGCGCGACACGCGGGCGAGGGTGTGGCGGCGAGAGGGCAAGGAGCGCGAGAGTGAGCGAGGCGCGCGAGGGTCAGCGAGGCGCGCGAGGGTCAGCGAGGCGCGCGAGGCGCGCGGCGCGGTACCA
>DASSEA010000438.1:0-3315 GCA_035696805.1 Casimicrobiaceae bacterium | reverse complement strand
CGTCGGAGATGTCGCTGACGGACTCCTTCGCGTCCTTGAGCGCGATCTCGCACGGCGCGATCGACTTCTCGATCAACGGCTCGACGAGCGACTCGAACTTGGCGCGCGTGATCTTCATCGACAGGTGCTTGGGGCCGGACTGGTCGGCCGTGATGTACGGCAGGTTGATCTCGGTCTGCTGCGAGCTCGACAGCTCGATCTTCGCCTTCTCCGCGGCGTCCTTGAGACGCTGCAGCGCGAGCACGTCGTTCTTCAAGTCGACGCCCGCTTCCTTCTTGTACTCGGTGACGATGTAGTCGATCAGCCGCTGGTCGAAGTCCTCGCCGCCGAGGAACGTGTCGCCGTTGGTGGAGAGGACTTCGAACTGGTGCTCGCCGTCGACGTTGGCGATCTCGATCATCGAGATGTCGAACGTGCCGCCGCCCAGGTCGTACACCGCGATCTTGCGGTCGCCTTCCTTCTTGTCGAGGCCGAACGCGAGCGCGCCCGCGGTGGGCTCGTTGATGATGCGCTTGACGTCGAGGCCCGCGATGCGGCCGGCGTCCTTGGTCGCCTGGCGCTGCGAGTCGTTGAAGTACGCGGGGACGGTGATGACCGCTTCGGTGACTTCCTCGCCGAGGTAGTCCTCGGCCGTCTTCTTCATCTTGCGCAGGACTTCGGCGGAGGTCTGTTGCGGCGCGAGCTTCTTGCCGCGCACTTCGACCCAGGCGTCGCCGTTGTCGGCCTTGACGATGCTGTAGGGCATCAGCGCGATGTCCTTCTGCACTTCCTTTTCCTCGAAGCGCCGGCCGATCAGCCGCTTCACCGCGAACACGGTGTTCTTGGCGTTGGTGACCGCCTGCCGCTTCGCGGGCGCGCCGACGAGGATCTCGCCGTCTTCCGCATACGCGACGACCGAGGGCGTGGTGCGCGCGCCCTCCGAGTTCTCGATCACCTTGGGCTGGCCGCCTTCCATGATCGCGACGCAGCTGTTCGTCGTCCCGAGGTCGATGCCGATGATCTTGCTCATTTTGGAATTGCCTCCGTGCTACGGATAGGATTGACTGGACGTGGAAATGGGGTTTTGGGACGGCCGATTCAACGGGCCTCGGCGTCGCTGCCGGCGACGGGCGTCCTCGCAACCGTCACGAGCGCGGGACGCAGAATGCGGTCGTTGATCAGGTAGCCCTTCTGAAACACGGTGACGACGGTGTTCGGGGGTAGCTCGCTGTCGACCGCCTGCATCGCCTGGTGCTGGTGCGGATCGAATTTCTGCCCGACGGGATCGATGACGCTGATATGCGCGCGGGCGAACGCGGCGTCGAGCGCCTTCAGCGTCAGCTCCGCGCCGGCCTTCAGCGTCTCGACGGACACCGAGCGGTCGGTCGCGAGCGTCTGCTCGAGCGCGTCCTTGACGCCAAGGAGGTCCTCGGCAAATTTCTCGATCGCGTACTTGTGCGCCTTGGCGACGTCCGCCTGTCCCTGGCGGCGGACGTTCTCGACTTCGGCGCGGGCGCGAAGCCAGGCGTCCTTCATCTCGGCGGCTTCGGCCAGCGCCCGCTCGAGCGGGTTGTCGTCGGTCCCAGGTCCATCGGGCGCAGGCCCGCGCGATTCGTCCTGCGCGGGATCGTCGGTGCGAAAGTCGGAAGCGGTCATTGGCGTCGAAGCGAAAAGGGCGGCGCGGACTCCGAGCACATGGGGCCGCGAGCGGGACGTTTCAACGATTTCCAGCGTTCGCTTGCCGGCCGCCACGGCGGGCGCGGCGGGGTGGAACACGCGGATTCAGCGACTGGCGCCGAGGGCCTTCGCCCGCAACTGCGATGCTTCGCGTTCGTCGCGGCTGCGAGGCGGCTGCAGCCAGCCGCCGAGATTGGCGATGGCCAGGTCCGCCAGCGCATTGATCCAGCGCGGATGCTCGTTCAGGCAGGGAATGACGTGGTATTCGCCGCCGCCGGCGGATTGGAACTCGCGTCGGCCTTCGATGCCGAGTTCCTCCAGCGTTTCCAGGCAGTCGGAAACGAATCCGGGCGCAAATACGTCGACGCGGCGGAGCTTGCGCCGGCCGAGCTCGACCAGCGTCGACGACGTGTACGGCGTCAGCCAGCGGCCGCGCCCGAAACGAGACTGGAACGCAATCGTCCACTGCGAAGCCTCGAGCCCGAGCTCGCGCGCAAGGAGCCGCGCCGTCGCGTGACAGAAGCAATGGTACGGATCGCCCTGATCGAGCGTGCGGCGCGGCACGCCGTGGAACGACAGCACGAGATGCTCGGGCCTGGCGTGACGCATCCAGTAATCGTTGATCGCCGCTGCGAGCGCCTGGATATAGCCGGGGTCGTCGTGAAACGTGTCGACGATACGCACGCCGGGTACGCGCCGCACATCGACGAGCCAGCGCGCTACGGCGTCGGCGACCGACCCGGTCGTGCTCGCTGCGTACTGCGGGTAGAGCGGGATGACGAGGATCCGGTCGCAGCCACCGGCACGCAGCCGATCGAGCGCGGCGCCGACGGATGGCTCACCGTAACGCATCGCGTGCTCGACCTGCGCATGATCGGCGGGCAGGCCGAGCGTCTTCAGGCGCTGCCCGAGGTATCCGGCGAGCAGCACCCGCTGCTTGTGCGTGTGGACCGCCAGTGGCGATCCATCCTTCGTCCAGATCGCCGCGTAGCGAGCGGCCGATTTCGCCGGGCGCGTCCGCAGGACAACAGCATGCAGCAGCGGCCGCCACGCGACCGGCGGAATTTCGACGACGCGCCGATCGGTCAGGAACTCGGCGAGGTAGCGGCGAACCGCGGAGGGGGTCGCCGCCGCGGGTGTGCCGAGGTTGACGATGAGGACGCCGAGCCGCGCGACGCGATCGTGCGCAAAGGCGGGCTCGGGTCGATAGCTCATCGCTGGCGCCGCTTACGTCAGCGCGGGAACGGCAGGGTCGACGCACGACGCAATGTGTGTCAATCGTCGGAAAATTCGCGCGACAACGCGTTCGACAGCAGCTTGGCGGTGACGTCGACGATCGGGATGATGCGCTCGTACGCCATGCGCGTCGGGCCGATGACGCCGAGCGTACCGATCACCTGGCCGTTCACTTCGTAGCTCGCCGTCACGACGCTGCACTCGTCGAGCGGCACGAGCCCCGATTCGCCGCCGATGTAGATCTGCACGCCCTGCGCGCTCTGCGATACGTCGAGCAGGTGCATCAGCGACGTCTTCTGCTCGAACATCTCGAACAGCCGCTTGAGCCGGTCCATGTCGGTGACGAGGTCGCCGGAGATCAGGTTGCGCTGCCCGGCGACCACCATGCCGTCGCGGCTTGCCAGCGCACCCTCGCCCGCCTCG
>DASSEA010000437.1:0-8122 GCA_035696805.1 Casimicrobiaceae bacterium | reverse complement strand
CGTCAGGGCGGTTGGTGGCGGCGACGATAATGACTGCTTCATTGGCCTCGAACCCATCCATCTCGACCAGCAGCTGGTTCAGCGTCTGTTCGCGCTCGTCGTTGCCGCCGCCGAGCCCCGCACCGCGCTGGCGGCCGACCGCGTCGATCTCGTCGATGAACACGATGCACGGCGCATTCTTCTTCGCCTGCTCGAACATGTCCCGCACGCGCGCGGCGCCCACGCCCACGAACATCTCGACGAAGTCCGAACCCGAGATCGAGAAGAACGGGACCTTCGCTTCGCCGGCGATCGCCTTGGCGAGCAGCGTCTTGCCGGTGCCGGGCGAGCCGACCATCAGCACGCCGCGCGGAATGCGGCCGCCGAGCTTCTGGAACTTCGAAGGATCGCGCAGGAATTCGACCAACTCGGCCACTTCGTCCTTCGCTTCGTCGCAGCCCGCGACGTCGGCGAAGGTCACCGTGTTGTTCGACTCGTCGAGCATGCGCGCCTTGCTCTTGCCGAAGCTGAACGCGCCCCCGCGTCCGCCACCCTGCATCTGGCGCATGAAGAAGATCCATACGCCGATCAAGAGCAGCATCGGGAACCAGGAAATGAAGATCTGCGCAAGGAAGCTTTGCTCTTCCTCGGGGCGCGCCTCGACTTTCACGCCGTACTTGACGAGGTCGCCGACCATCCAGATGTCGCCGGGGCTGTAGGTGACGTAGCGCTTCTTGTCGGTCGACACCCACTTGATCGAACGGCCCTCGACGGTGGCGGACTCGACGCGGCCGCTGCGCGCCGATTCGATGAAATCGGAGTAGGCGACGGAATCCTTCGCCGACTGTCGCGAATCGAACTGCTTGACGACGGTAAGCACGACGAGCCCGATGACGAGCCAGATTCCGATGTTCTTCAAGAGATTGTTCAAGCCATGCTCCTCGCGGCCTCGTGCTCGCCCGGCCGGCCGCACACCGGGACGTCGTTCCACGGCGCATCCGCACGACGGATGGCCACCTTTCATTCTACGTTGAAACGCCGAGTCCCGGGACGTCGCACCAGCGACGACCGTGTCGCAAATGCTGCGCTTTTCCGCCTTGGCGACGTTTGTCGTGTCAAAGCGACAAACTACTCGCGAGCAAGGCGTCCCTTGGCCACTACATAATGTTCGCGGCTCCGATCGCGTGATGCCTTGGGTTTGCGCAAATAGACTTTGTCGAAATGGCGTCGAACGGCACGTTGAAACGATTCCAGTCCCGCACCCTGGAAGACTTTGACGACGAAATCACCGCCTGGTTGCAGGTGCGACCGCGCGAAATCGAGCGCCACCTCCGCAAGGCGAACGGTCCGGGCCTGGTCGACAACATCGATCCCCGACAGATTGGGCGACAGGTCCGAGATCACAAGATCGACCGGAGCGCTGCCGAGCGCTGCGTCGATCGCCGCCAGTCCTGCGTCGCTTTCGAAATCGCCGCGGATCACCGTAACGCCTGGCACGGCGTCCATCGGCAACAGGTCGATCGCGATGATCTCGGCGTGCGCACCGAGGCGCTCGCGCAGCACCTGCGACCAGCTCCCCGGTGCCGCGCCCAGGTCGACCGCAGTGATGCCGGGGCGCAGCACACGATCGCGCGCGTCGAGTTCGAGCAGCTTGAACGCGGCGCGTGACCGGTAACCGCGCCGCGTCGCCTCCTTGACGTACGGATCGGACACATGCTCGTGCATCCAGGCCTTGCCGAAGCGATGCTTCTTGCGGGCGGGATTGAGCGGCGACGGCATCCCCGATGTTAGCCTGTGTGTCGCTCGAGCAGCGGCGACGCGGGCGGCAGCTGCGCGCAACGTCTGCCGACCGTGCGGATTCGCCCGGCTAGAATCCGGCGATGGATCCGTTGCTGCCGTCGTTTCGGCGCGAATTGCGCGCACGTGCGCATGCGCTCGACCCTGTCGTTGCGATCGGCCAGCACGGATTGACGCCGGCGGTCCTGCATGAAATCGACGTCGCGCTGAAAGCCCACGAGCTGATCAAGGTACGCGTGTTCAACGGCGATCGCGAAGCGCGCAGAGCGATGCTCGGTCGCATCGTCGGTGCGCTCGGCTGCGCGCCGGTGCAGCAGATCGGCAGGCTGCTCGTGCTTTGGCGTCCTCGGCCCGCGGACGGGGAACCGACCGTGGAGAAGCCCGCCGCGGCACGACCACGCCAACGCCAACGCAAAAGCAGTCCGGAGGCACCCCGCGGCGTTCCGCGCGCAGCGCTGCCGCGGCGCCGGCGCGGCACCGGCTAGTTCGAGGAGCGAGAGATGAGCGGGAAGAAGCTGCGCAGCGAAGCATGGTTCGCGCGCCAGGACAAGATGGGGTTCTATTACCGCTCCTGGCTCAAGAACCGCGGCTTTCCGCAGGATCAGTTCGACGGAAAGCCGGTCATCGGCATCTGCAACACGTGGTCCGAGTTGACGCCCTGCAACTCGCATTTCCGCACGATCGCCGAGCACGTGCGCTGGGGCGTGCTCGAAGCCGGCGGCTTTCCGCTCGAGTTTCCCGTGATGTCGCTCGGGGAAGTGATGATGCGGCCGACGGCGATGCTGTACCGGAACCTCGCCTCGATGGATGTCGAGGAGTCGATTCGAGCGAACCCGCTCGACGGCGTCGTGCTGCTGATGGGCTGCGACAAGACGACGCCCTCGCTGCTGATGGGTGCGGCCAGCGTCGACCTGCCGACGATCGGCGTTTCGGGCGGTCCGATGCTGCGCGGCATCCACTGCGGCAAGCCGATCGGCTCCGGCACCAACGTCATTTCGATGAGCGAACAGTTGCGCTCGGGACAGATCACGCTCGCCGAGTTTCACGAGGCCGAAGCCGACATGCACCGCTCGCACGGCCACTGCATGACGATGGGCACCGCGTCGACGATGGCGTGCATGGTCGAGGCGCTCGGCGTCGGGATGCCCGGCAATGCCGCGATTCCGGCCGTCGACGCGCGCCGCAACCTGCTCGCGCGCGAAGCCGGTCGGCGCGTCGTCGAACTGGTGCGCGAAGACACGGCACTGTCGAAGATCCTCACGCGCGAGGCGTTCGAGAACGCGATCCGCGTGAACGCCGGCATCGGCGGCTCGACGAACGCGGTCGTGCACCTGATCGCCATCGCGCGTCGCGTCGGCGTGAACCTGCAACTGGACGACTGGGACCGGCTCGGCCGCAACGTGCATTGCCTCGTCGACATCATGCCGTCGGGCCGCTACCTGATGGAGGATTTCTTCGAGGCCGGCGGATTGCCGGTCGTCATTCGCGAACTCGCGACGCACGGCCTGCTGCATGGCAACGCGCTTACCGTCAACGGATGCACGCTCGCCGAAAACAATCGCGCTGCGACGAACTGGAAGCCGGACGTCGTACGCAGCTTCGACGAGCCTTTCAAGCGCGATGCCGGCATCGTCGTCCTGCGCGGCAACCTCGCACCCGACGGCGCGATCATCAAGCCGTCGGCCGCGTCGCCCGCGCTGATGCAGCATACCGGCCGCGCCGTCGTGTTCGAGTCGATCGAGGATCTGCACGCGCGCATCAACGACGACGCGCTCGACGTCGACGAGCATTCGATCATGGTGCTCAAATACTGCGGGCCGAAAGGCTATCCGGGCATGGCCGAGGTGGGCAACATGCCGCTGCCGCCGAAGCTTCTGAAGCGCGGCATCACCGACATCGTGCGCGTGTCCGACGCGCGGATGTCGGGCACCGCGTACGGGACGGTCGTATTGCATACCGCGCCCGAAGCCGCTGCCGGCGGTCCGCTCGCGCTCGTGCGGAACGGCGATCGGATCACGCTCGACGTCGCGGGCCGCGGACTGCATCTCGACGTCACCGACGACGAACTCGCGCGCCGCCGCGCAGCATGGACGCCGCCACCGACGCACGGCGAGCGCGGCTACGTCAAGCTCTACGTCGATCATGTGCTGCAGGCGAACGACGGCGCCGATCTCGACTTCCTCGTCGGGCGCAGCGGATCGGCCGTGCCGCGCGACAATCACTGATCGGAGGGAACGCGTGGCCGCGATCTCGAAGCCGCTGACCGGCGTCTTTCCCATTGCGCCGACGCCGTTCACCGACACGGGTGACGTCGATTTCGACGGGCAGCGGCGCGTGCTGGACTGCATGGTCGACCAGGGCGTCGACGGCATCTGCATCCTCGCCAATTATTCGGAGCAGTTCCTGCTGACGGACGCCGAGCGCGAAACGCTGACCGGGCTCTGTCTCGAACACATCGCCGGCCGCGTGCCCATCATCGTCACGTGCAGTCATTTCAGCACGCGCATCGCCGCGGATCGCGCCCGGCATGCCAAGGCGTGCGGCGCGTCGATGCTGATGCTGATGCCGCCGTACCATGGCACCGGACTGCGCGCCGACGAGACCGGCATGCTGCAGCATTTCGCGCAAGTCGCGGAGGCGTCGCAGTTGCCGATCATCGTGCAGGACGCTCCGCTGTCGGGTGTCCCGCTAACGGTGCCGTTTCTCGTTCGCCTGGCGAAAGAGGTGCCCGGCGTTCGATATTTCAAGATCGAGGTGCCGGGAACCGCCGCGAAGCTTCGCGCGTTGATCGAGGCCGGCGCGCGCGCGATCGAAGGACCGTTCGACGGCGAGGAAAGCATCACGCTCCTCGCCGATCTCGACGCGGGTGCCACCGGTACGATGCCAAGCGCACTGTTGCCGGACCTGATCCGTCCGGTCGTGATCGATTACCTCGGCGGCCGACGCACCGAAGCGGCGGCCGGCTACGCGCGCATTCTTCCGCTGATCAATCACGAGAACCGGCAATGCGGCTTGCGTGCGACCAAGGCGGTGATGAAGGAAGGCGGCGTGATTCGCAGCGACGCGGTGCGCCATCCGCTCGAGTCGCTGCATCCGCAGGCGCGCGCCGCGCTCGTCGAGCTCGCTGCGGACGTGCAACCGCTGGCGCTTCGTTGGGGCCGATGACGCGCCGACCGGAATACCGTCAGGCGTACGTCACGCTGCAGATCTCGTAACTGCGCACGCCACCCGGCGCCTGCACGTCGGCCGTGTCGCCTTCGGTCTTGCCGATCAGCGCGCGGGCGATCGGCGAGTTGACCGAAATCTTGCTCGCCTTGATGTCGGCCTCGTCATCGCCGACGATCTGGTACGACTTTCGATCGCCGCTTTCGAGATCCTCGATTTCGACGGTCGAGCCGAACACGACGCGGCCATCCGCCTCGATGGCCGTCGGATCGATGATCTGTGCGTGCGCGAGCTTCGACTCGACTTCCGAGATGCGGCCTTCGATGAAACCCTGCCGCTCCTTGGCCGCGTCGTAATCGGCGTTCTCCGACAGGTCACCCTGCGAGCGCGCGTCGGAAAGCGCCTGGATGACCGCAGGGCGCTCGATCGTCTTCAATCGCTGCAGCTCGGCCTTCAGGCGCTCGGCGCCTTCGACCGTCATCGGTACCTTGAGCATTTATGCATCACCAAAAAGCGAACGACCGGAAGCGGTGAGCGCATCCGGCCGGCAACCGTCATTTTACGGGAAACGCCGGGGCCCGCGCCAGTCCGGCAACGAGGCGCTGAGCCAAGCGGACCGCGGCAGGTCGCACTACGGCACCGGCGGCAAGCCCGCCCTGCGCTGCGCCACGCGTTCGGTTACGAAGCGGTTTGCGCGAGCGTCGCGTGGAGCGACTGGATCGAGTACGGCACGAGGTCGCGCATGTGTTCCATGCCTGCGGCCGCTGCGCGCGCGCCGGCGACCGTCGTGAAGGTCGGCACTTGCCCGGTCAGCGCCGCGCGGCGGATCGCGTAACTGTCCTGGATGGCCGAGCGCTTTTCCTCGACGGTGTTGAACACGAGCGCGATGTCGCCGTTGACGATCATGTCGACGATGTGCGGCCGTCCCTGTGCCACTTTGTTGACCGGCGTCACCGGCACGCCCGCGGCGGCGAGTGCATCCGCGGTGCCGCGCGTCGCGACGATGTGGTATCCCAGTCGATGCAACTTGCGGGCGGTTTCGATCGACGGCGCCTTGTCGGCGTTGCGCAGGCTGATGAACACATTGCCCGCGTCCGGCAGCCGCACGCCCGCTGCGAGCTGGCTTTTCAGGAACGCTTCGGCGAACGTCTCGCCGACGCCCATCACCTCCCCGGTCGATTTCATCTCGGGACCGAGGATCGTGTCGACGCCCGGGAACTTGATGAACGGGAACACCGCTTCCTTCACCGAGAAATACTGCGGCGTAACCTCGTCGATCACCTGCTGGTCGCGAAGCGTCCGGCCGACCATGCAGCGCGCGGCAATCTTCGCGAGCGGGCGGCCGGTCGCCTTCGACACGAAGGGTATGGTGCGGGACGCCCGCGGATTGACTTCCAGCACATAGACGACGGGTACGCCGTCTGCACGCTGGATTGCGAACTGGACGTTCATCAAGCCGACGACGCGCAGTTCTCGCGCCATGACGACCGTCTGGCGGCGCAGCTCGTCCTGCAATTCGCGTGACAGCGAAAACGGCGGCAGCGAACACGCCGAGTCGCCGGAATGTACGCCTGCCTGCTCGATGTGCTCCATGATGCCGCCGATCAGCACGTCGGTGCCATCGGAAACGGCGTCGACATCGACTTCGATGGCATCGTTCAGGAAGCGATCGAGCAGGACCGGGCTGTCGTTCGACACCTGAACCGCTTCCTTCATGTAGCGCTCGAGGTCGCGCGGCTCGTGGACGATTTCCATTGCGCGTCCGCCGAGCACGTACGACGGCCGCACGACGAGCGGATACCCGATTTCCTCCGCAGCTGCGATCGCGGCGGCCTCGGTGCGCGCGGTGCGGTTCGGTGGCTGGCGCAATCCCGTCCGGTGCAGCATCTGCTGGAAGCGCTCGCGATCCTCGGCGACGTCGATCATGTCGGGCGTCGTGCCGATGATCGGGACGCCGTTGCGCTCGAGGTCGCGCGCGAGCTTGAGCGGCGTCTGGCCGCCGAACTGCACGATCACGCCCCACGGCTTCTCGACGTGGACGATCTCGAGCACGTCCTCGAGCGTCAGCGGCTCGAAGTACAGGCGATCCGACGTGTCGTAGTCGGTCGAAACCGTTTCCGGGTTGCAGTTGACCATGATCGTTTCGAAACCGTCCTCGCGCAGCGCCATCGCGGCGTGCACGCAGCAATAGTCGAACTCGATCCCCTGCCCGATGCGGTTCGGACCGCCTCCCAGCACCATGACTTTCCTGCGGTCGGTCGGCGCGGCCTCGCACTCGTCTTCGTACGTCGAATACAGGTACGCGGTGCGGGTCGAGAATTCTGCCGCGCAGGTGTCGACGCGCTTGTACACGGGGCGCACGCCGAGCGCATGACGACGTTCGCGTACGGCGGTTTCCGTCGTCCTGAAAAGATGCGCGAGGCGCCGGTCGGCAAAGCCCATGCGCTTCAGTTGCCGCAGGTCGTCCCGGTCGATGGCGTCGAGCGTCCGCTTCTCGAGCACGAGCTCGAGGTCGACGATCTCCTTGATCTGCGCAAGAAACCACCGGTCGATCCTGGTCAGCGCATGCAGTTGCTCGACGCTCATGCCGATGCCGAAGGCATCCGCGACGTACCACAGCCGCTCGCCGCGCGGGTACGCAAGCTCGTCGGCGATGGTGTCGGGGTCGACCGTCTTGAGATTGAAGCCGTCGACGCCGACCTCGAGGCCACGCAGCGCCTTCTGCAGCGATTCCTGGAACGTGCGGCCGATCGCCATCACCTCGCCGACCGACTTCATCTGCGTCGTGAGGCGGTCGTCGGCCCGACGGAACTTCTCGAACGCGAACCGCGGCACCTTGGTGACCACGTAGTCGATCGTCGGCTCGAACGACGCCGGCATGAAGCGGCCCTGGTCGTTGCCCGTGATGTCGTTCGCGAGCTCGTCGAGCGTGTAGCCGATCGCGAGCTTCGCGGCGATCTTTGCGATCGGGAACCCCGTCGCCTTCGACGCCAGCGCCGAGCTGCGCGACACGCGCGGGTTCATCTCGATGACGATCATGCGTCCATCGTCCGGATTGATCGCGAACTGCACGTTCGACCCGCCGGTGTCGACGCCGACTTCGCGCAGCACCGCGATCGAGGCGTCGCGCATCAGCTGGTATTCCTTGTCGGTGAGCGTTTGCGCCGGCGCCACCGTGATC
>DASSEA010000436.1:0-2409 GCA_035696805.1 Casimicrobiaceae bacterium | reverse complement strand
GGCCGCCGCACCGGCACGATCGTCGCCGCATTGATTCTCGGCGCGTTGGTGATGAAGGCGTTTGCAGCGATGGTCATGCTGAAGCCGGCGATCTGGCAGACGTGGGTGAAGCCCGGCACGCTGATCGGCATCGCCATCGGTGCACTCGCATTGCGAATCGTCATCGTGCTGCCGCGGCCGGTGCAGGTCGCCGTCTGCGCGATCGCGTTGTTGTCGGCGCTCGGTGCGCCGGTGCTCGCGCCGGAGACGCTGACAGCCCGGGCGCCCGTCGCGCTCTTCGATTGGCATTTCGGTCAGCTGATGAATTACAACGGGCTGACGCGCGCCGCGCTGCTCGTCTGGCCGGTGCTGACTGCCGGGTGGCTGTTCGCGCTCGCGGGGCTTCCCGCGTGGGGCAAACCCGCCGATCCTGCGTGAACCGGCCGCTATAATCGACGGCGCGCGCCAGCCTTCGATCGAGGGTGCGGCATTCGGCTGCCATCCTCCGATGAGCTACTACCGGCACCACGTCTTCTTCTGCTGCAACCAGCGCGATCCGCCGGAGCGTTGCTGCGCAAACAACGACGCGCTCGCCATGCAGCAGTACGCCAAGCAGCGGATCAAGGCGCTCGGGATGTCGGGCAAGGACCGCGTGCGCATCAACCGTGCGGGATGCCTCGATCGCTGCGAAGAGGGCCCCGTCATCGTCGTGTACCCGGAGGAAGTCTGGTACACGTACGTCGACAAGGACGACATCGACGAGATCATCGACCGCCACGTGATCGGTGGCGAGATCGTCGAGAGGCTGCGCATTTGACGCCGCGCAATCTCGAGCGGCTGACGGTCGATGGTGCCGCCGGCCCGATTGAAACGCTGATCGCCGTCCCTGAGCGCGCTCCACGCGGCATCGCGCTCGCGTGTCATCCGCACCCGCTGCAGGGCGGCACGCTCGACAACAAGGTCGTGCAGACGCTCGCGAAAGCCTTTTTCGCGCTCGGCTACGTCGCCGCGCGTTTCAACTTCCGCGGCGTCGGGGCGTCGGCCGGCACGTTCGACGAAGGCCGCGGCGAGACCGACGACGCGCTCGCTGTATTGCGCCACCTACAGACGCGCTTTGGTGCGTCGCTTCCCTTGGCGCTGGCGGGTTTCTCGTTCGGATCGTTCGTGCAGACGCGCGTCGCCGCGCAGGTCGAGGCCGAGGGACTGGTGCTCGTGGGGCCGGCGGTCAATCGCTTCCCGGTGCAGACGGTGCCCGCCGGTACGATCGTCGTACACGGCGAGGAAGACGACGTCGTGCCGCTCGCCGACGTATTCGCGTGGGCGCGCCCGCAGCAGCTGCCGATCGTCGTGTTCCCGGGGTGCGGCCATTTCTTCCACGGCCGGCTGCCCGTGCTCGCGCGCGTTGTCACGACGATGTGGTCGGGGGCAAAGATCAGGGAAGCCGCATGAACGACGTGGCGACGCGGCCCGTTTCGAAGGCGATCGCCGCCACCGGCGCGCCTGCCGAGTCGCAGGTTCTCGACGTGCATGAACTGCGCAAGCGCTATGCCGACCTCGAAGTCGTGCGCGGATTGTCGTTCACGATCCGTCGCGGCGAATGCTTTGCGCTGCTCGGCCCGAACGGCGCGGGCAAGACGACGACGCTCCGCTGCTGCCTCGGGCTGATCGCACCCGACGGCGGTCGCATCGAACTCCTCGGCCAGCCCGTGCCGAAGGCCGCGCGCGAAGCGCGGATCCGCGTCGGTGTCGTGCCGCAGATGGACAATCTCGATCCGGATTTCACCGTTCGCGAAAACCTCGTCATCTACGGCAGGTACTTCGGCCTTGCGCACGGCGTTCTCGACGAACGCATTCCGCGGCTGCTCGAGTTCGCGGGGCTCGCAGGCAAGGCGCAGACGTCCATCCGGACGCTCTCGGGCGGCATGAAGCGCCGCCTGACGCTCGCGCGCGCGCTGATCAACGATCCGGAACTGCTGATTCTCGACGAGCCGACGACCGGCCTCGACCCCCAGGCGCGTCATCTGATCTGGGACGGCCTGCGCCAGTTGCTGAAACTGGGCAAGACGATCCTCCTGACGACGCATTTCATGGACGAGGCCGAGCGGCTCGCGACGCGGCTCGCCGTCATCGATCACGGGACGATGATCGCGTGCGATACGCCGCGTGCGCTCCTCGACGCGCACGTCGAGCCCGAGGTCGTCGAGGTGTATGGTGAAGCGGCGAAGACGTGGGCGGAGACGCGCGGCCGCGCGCTCGCGTCGCGGCTCGAGGTCGCCGGCGAGACGGCGTTCTGCTATGCGACCGACGCCGCGCCGCTCCTTGCCGACCTCGCAACGCGTGCCGGCGTCCGCTACCTGCACCGTCCGGCGAACCTCGAGGATCTGTTCATCAAGCTGACCGGGCGCGAACTGCGCGATTGACATGACGACC
>DASSEA010000435.1:0-3552 GCA_035696805.1 Casimicrobiaceae bacterium | reverse complement strand
CCTGGCGAGCGGCGACGCCGAGCAGATCCGCCATGCCGCCGAGGTGTTGCAGGGCCTGATTTACCCCGGTGCGGTCGTGAAGCGCGGCGAGAAACAGCAGGCGGTGAAGTCGTTCAAGGACGCGCTCGACTGGCTGCTCGCTGAGGCGCGCAACAGCGTCGCGATCCAGCGCTACAAGGGCCTGGGTGAAATGAATCCCGAGCAGTTGTGGGAGACGACGATGGATCCCGCGGTCCGCCGGCTGCTCAAGGTCCAGATCGAGGACGCCATCGGTTCCGAGGAAATCTTCTCGACGCTGATGGGCGAAGAGGTCGAGCCTCGTCGCGCTTTCATCGAGTCGAACGCGCTCGGCGTACGCAACCTCGACGTTTGATGATGCGGAAACCTCGTCGTGCGACGGCGCTCGCCGTTGCGCTGCTGCTCACCGCGTCCGCCGCGCACGCGCAGGCGTCGGCGCGTTTCATCGTTCGCCTCAAGGCCGACGCGGCGAAGACCGCGCTGACGCCGAAGGCGCGCATCGAAAAACTGGGCGAGTCGGCCGGCGCTGCGCTGCGGCATGTCCGCTCGATGGCGCTCGGCGCCGACGTCATCGCAGTCGCCGGCGGTCGCGACGACGCGGAACGCGCGGCGGCTGCGCTCGCGGCGAATCCGAACGTCGAGTTCGTCCAGGTCGATCGTCGGCGGCACGCCGCCGCCATCAACGACCAGTACGCGATCGCGCAGCAGTATCTGTCGAACTCGGCAGGGGGCATCAGCGCGACGTCAGCGTGGAACATCACGCACGGTTCGAGCGCGGTCGTCGTTGCGGTACTCGACACCGGGGTGCGTCCGCACGCCGGCATGGCGGGCCGCATCCTTCCCGGTTACGACATGATCTCGGACGCGGAAACGGCGAACGACGGCAATGGCCGCGATGCGGACGCGCTCGATCCCGGCGATTTCGTGCTGTCGAGCGAAGCGAACGACGATTGCCACGAAACGATCAGCTCATGGCACGGCACCAGCGTTTCCGGCGTCATCGGCGCGAACACCAACGACGGAATCTGGACGGCGGGCATCGATTGGGCCGCGAGGATCCTACCGGTGCGCGTACTCGGCAAATGCGGCGGTTACGATTCCGACATCGTCGACGGCATCGCGTGGGCGGCGGGGCTCGCCGTGCCGGGCGCGCCGCCGAATCCGACGCCGGCGCACGTCATCAACATGAGCCTCGGCGGCGACGAGGCGTGCCCGCCGATCTACCCGGCGGTCATCAACGCGGCGTACGCGCATGGGGTGACGCGCGCCGTCGTCGTCGCCGCGGGCAACGATGCCGCCGACGTCGCCGGTCACTCGCCGGCGAGTTGCGCGGGCGTGATCAACGTCGCCGCGACGACACAAGACGGGTACCTCGCCGGTTACAGCAACTTCGGCGCGGGCGTAACGCTTTCGGCGCCGGGCGGGACGTTCTCGCGGACGCTCGGCGTCGGCAGCATTTTCGCGCTGTCGAATTCCGGGCGGACGGCGCCTGCCGACGATGCGATCACGCACACCGGCGGGACGAGCTTCGCGGCACCGATGGTGTCCGGCGCGATTTCGCTGATGCTCGCTGTCGCCCCGTCGCTTTCGTACGGCCAGATCGTCGACATCCTGAAGACGACGGCCAAGCCGTTCCCGGCAGGCAGCGACTGCTCGACCGCGCGTTGCGGTGCGGGCATCGTGAACGCCGACGCCGCCGTTCGCGCGGCGGCCGCGTTGTCGGGTGCGGCGACCCCCAACTACGAAGGCCTGTGGTGGAAGTCACCGGCCGGGATCGAGTCGGGCTGGGGCATCAATCTCGCGCATCAGGGCGATGTCATCTTCGCGACGTGGTTCACCTACGATGCGAACGGCAAGGCGTGGTGGCTCGTGATGACGGCGGACCGCACAGCGACCAACATGTTCAGCGGAACGCTCTACGCGACGCGCGGACCGGCGTTCAGCGCGGTGCCGTTCGACCCGAACGCGATCACCAAGTCCGCGGTGGGCACGGCAACGCTCACGTTCAGCGACAACGACAACGGGACGTTCTCGTACACGGTCAACGGCATTCAGCAGATCAAACCGATCACGCGCGAAGTCTTTGGCCCGTTGCCGACGTGCACGTTCGGCGGCGCGTCGAATGTCTCGAACGCGACGAATTACCAGGACCTCTGGTGGGCGTCGCCCGGCGGCGCGGAATCCGGTTGGGGCATCAATTTCACGCACCAGGGGGATACGATCTTCGCGACGTGGTTCACCTACGACACCGAGGGCGCGCCGCTGTGGCTCTCGGTGATCGCGGACAGATCCGCGCCGGCCGTCTACACCGGCCCGCTGGTTCGAACGACGGGCCCTGCGTTCAATGCGACGCCGTTCGACCCGACGCGCATCGCGACGACGACCGTCGGAACCGCGACGCTCAGCTTCGCCAACGGCAATCTCGCGTCGTTCGCGTACACGGTCAACGGCACTTCGCAGACGAAGACGATC
The DNA here is from genome assembly GCA_035696805.1 of Casimicrobiaceae bacterium. Classification (GTDB taxonomy): domain Bacteria; phylum Pseudomonadota; class Gammaproteobacteria; order Burkholderiales; family Casimicrobiaceae; genus VBCG01. Next base: position 1,062 of record DASSEA010000435.1, on the reverse strand, counting down.
ACGCGGCAGATCCTGCGGAGTCCGGGTACCGTCTGCCATTGAAGGTCCCGGATGGGCGCGAGCTTGCCAGCCGATTCCCCCGACGGTCGCGTCACGCCCGTCCTTGCGAGACTCGGGTTGGTCGTCGACGCGCAGGGGCGCGTCCACGATCCGTTGGCGCCGCCCACGCACGGTCCCGAGTTGCGTGTCGCCAATCCCGCCAACGGTCGCATCCTCGGCCGCGTCGCGACCGTCACGCGCGAGGATTTCGACGCCGCGCTCGGCCGCGCGGAAACGGCAGCCCGTGAGTGGCGGGACGTGCCGGCGCCCAGGCGGGGCAACGCCGTCCGCCGTTATGCCGACCTGCTCCGCGAGCACCAGGACGCGCTCGGCACGCTGGTCGCGCTCGAGAACGGGAAGATCAAGGCCGAGGGCGACGGCGAAGTGCAGGAGATGATCGACGTCGCGGACTTCGCCGTCGGTCAATCGCGGATGCTCTACGGCAAGACGCTGCATTCCGAGCGGCCGGCGCATCGGATGTACGAACAGTGGCACCCGCTCGGCGTCGTGGGCGTCGTCACCGCCTTCAACTTTCCCGTGGCCGTGTGGGCGTGGAACGCGATGCTCGCGTGCGTGTGCGGCAACGCGGTCGTGTGGAAACCGTCGCCGAAAACGCCGCTGTGTGCGCTCGCCGCGTCGCACCTTGCGCATCGCGTCGCCGCGGAACTCGCGTTGCCTCCGGTCTTCTCGCTCATGCAGGGCGGTAGCGAACCGGGCGCGTGGCTCGCGGCTGACCCGCGCGTTGCGTTGCTGTCGTTCACGGGTTCGTCCGCGGTCGGAAAGACGATCGGTGGAACAGTGAGCGCCCGCTTCGGCAAGGTGTTGCTCGAGTGCGGCGGCAACAATGCGGTGATCGTCGCCGACGATGCGGACCTCGACCTCGTCGTGCCCGCGGTGCTGTTCGGTGCGGTGGGGACGGCGGGTCAGCGCTGCACGACGACGCGCCGGCTGATCGTGCATCGGTCGCGAATGGACGACGTGCTCGCCCGGTTGTCGGCGGCGTATGCACAGGTCCGCATCGGC
>DASSEA010000434.1:0-2096 GCA_035696805.1 Casimicrobiaceae bacterium | reverse complement strand
CGCGGCGAAACCTGCTGGACCTTCGTCGAACTGGCGTCCGGGCGCGCGTGCGATTTGCCCGCCGAGGTGACCGCGGCGTTCTTCGTCGTTCCCGACGACGACGCGGAGCTGAAGTCGCTCGGCCTGGCCCGGCGCGAGCGGTCGCGTCCGGCGATTGCGGTCCCGCAGGCTGTCCAGGAGCTTTCCGGCGTCGACACGGCTGCCGAGCGCCCTCTCATCACGCCTCAGCGGTAGGGTGGATCGGATGGCTGCCGACCCGGGGTCGGCGGCGTGGCGTGCGACAATCCGCCGCTCTGCGCCGATGCGCCAGTCGGCGCCGCTGCGTCCCGTTGCCGGCGGACGCGGTGTTCGAGCCCAACAATGAAGAACGACAATCTCGTCCAGATCGATCGCGTGACGTTCGGCTATGACCAGCGGGTCATCCTGTCGGACATCACGATGAGCTTTCCGCGGGGCAAGGTGATCGCCATCATGGGCGGCTCCGGCTGCGGCAAGACGACATTGCTGCGCCTGATCGGCGGCACGCTCACACCCCAGCGCGGCACGATCGCGTTCGACGGCGCTCCGGTCAACCCGCGGGACCGCGAGGCGCTGTACGCGCTGCGCCGCCGCGTCGGCATGCTCTTCCAGTTCGGCGCGCTGTTCACCGACCTCACGGTCTTCGACAACGTCGCCTTTCCGCTGCGCGAACACACCGAACTGCCCGACGCGATGATCCGTGATCTGGTGCTGATGAAGCTGAACGCGGTCGGCCTGCGCGGCGCGGCGCAGCTGAAGCCTGCGGATCTGTCCGGCGGCATGGCGCGGCGCGTGGCGCTCGCGCGCGCGATCGCGCTCGATCCCGAACTCATCATGTACGACGAGCCGTTCGCCGGTCTCGACCCGATCTCGCTCGGCGTGGCCGCAAACCTGATCCGCCGGCTGAACGACGCGACCGGTGCCACGTCGCTGGTGGTCTCGCACGACGTGCACGAGTGCTTCCTGATCAGCGACTACGTGTACGTGATCTCGGCCGGCCGCATCGTCGGCCACGGCACGCCGGCGGAAGTGCAGGCGTCCGACGATCCCGAAGTGCTCCAGTTCATCCGTGGCGAGCCCGACGGACCGGTGAAGTTCCACTACCCGGCGGCGGCGTACGGGGCCGATCTCGGACTTCGCCCATGAATGTCGCCGGTCTGCTGCAACGTCTCGGCGTATGGGCGCTCGGCATGCTGCGCGGGCTCGGTCACAGCGCGTTCTTTCTCGTCGACCTGCTCCGCAGCCTGCCGTCGGCGCTGGCGCGCTTCTTCCTGACCGTCTCGCAAGTCCATGCGATCGGCAATTACTCGCTGGTGATCATCGCGGCATCGGGCCTTGCGGTGGGCTTCGTGCTCGCGCTGCAGGGCTACTACACGCTCAGCCGCTATGGCGCCGCCGAGTCGCTCGGCCTGCTCGTCGCGCTGTCGCTGGTGCGGGAGCTCGGTCCGGTCGTGACCGGGCTGCTGTTCGCCGGCCGCGCGGGAACGTCGCTCACGGCCGAGATCGGACTGATGAAGGCCGGCGAGCAATTGGCCGCGATGGAGATGATGGCCGTCGACCCGAAGGAGCGGGTGCTCGCGCCGCGGTTCCTGGCGGGCATCATCGCCATGCCGCTGCTGGCGGCGATGTTCTCGGCCGTCGGTATCCTCGGCGGGTACGTCGTGGGCGTGCTGATGATCGGCATCGACCCCGGCGCATTCTGGTCGCAGATGCAGAGCGGGGTCGACGTCTGGGACGACGTCGGCAACGGCATCATCAAGAGCGTGGTGTTCGGCATCGCCTGCACGTTCGTCGCGCTCTACCAGGGGTACGAGGCGCAGGCGACGCCCGAAGGCGTGGCGCAGGCGACCACGCGCACGGTCGTCGTCTCCTCGCTCGCCGTGCTCGGCCTCGATTTCGTGCTCACCGCGCTGATGTTCAGCGCGCCGCGTTAGAACGGAGTGTGCAATGGGACGCAAGGGTATTGAGACGCTGGTCGGCCTGTTCGTGCTGCTCGGCCTGCTGGCGATCGTGTTCCTGGCGCTGAAGGCCGCGAACCTCGCGACGTTCCGCGTCGGCGGCACGTACGCGGTCACCGC
>DASSEA010000433.1:0-3868 GCA_035696805.1 Casimicrobiaceae bacterium | reverse complement strand
CGGGGCTGCCGCCATTGTCCGGATTTCTCGCCAAGTTCTCGATGCTGACCGCCGCGTTCGATCCTGGCGACGGGTACGCGGCCGGCGCGCGGTCGGCTGCGGCCACCCACTGGGTGCTGCTGGGGTTGCTGCTCGGATCGGGACTGCTGTCGACGATCGCACTTTCGCGGGCAGGCGTGCGGTATTTCTGGGCGCCGCACGGGAATCCGATGCATCGGCTTCGCATCGTCGAGTGCGTGCCCATCGCTGCGCTGCTCGCGATCTTTGCGGCGCTGACGATACGCGCCGAAGCCATCGTGGATTTCACGCGTGCGGCCGCGCAGGGCGTCATTGCGCCGGCTGACTACATCGCCGCCGTGCTGACGGCCGTGCCCGTCCCGGGTCCCAAGCGTGACGCCTCGCTGCAGCCGACGAGCCGCCCGTGAAACGCGTACTGCCGGCGCCGCTGCTGTCGACCGCGTTGTTCGCGCTATGGCTGGTGCTGAATGCGCAGGCAAGCGCGGCGCAGCTGTTGCTCGCGGCTGCCGTCGCGATCGCAGTCCCCCTGCTGTGCGCGCCGTTGCGACCGTTGCCGGTCCGCGTTCGCAGTCCAGGGGCGGCATTGCGGCTGATTGGCGTCGTCGCCCACGACGTCGTCGTTTCGAACCTCGACATCGGATGGCGGGTGCTGCACGCGCGAACGAAACCGGCCCGCGGCGCTTTCGTCCGCATTCCGCTCGACGTGCGCGACGCGAATGCCCTCGCGGCGCTGGCCGTCATCACCACGATCGTTCCGGGGACGGTATGGTGCGAACTGGCCATCGATCGCAGCGCGTTGCTGCTGCATGTGTTCGATGTCGACGACGAGGCCGCCTTCGTCACGCATTTCAAGCGGCGCTACGAGGAACCGCTGCGGAAGATCTTCGCGTGACGACGGTCCTATCCGCGACGATCCTCGCGACACTCGCGTGCTATTCGCTTGCGATGGTGCTGACGCTCGTGCGTCTCCTGCGAGGGCCGTCGGCGCAGGACCGCGTGCTCGCGCTCGACTTTCTCTACGTGAACGGAATGCTGGTGATGCTGGTCCTCGGAATACGTTTTGCGAGCAGCATGTATTTCGTCGCGGCGCTCCTGATCGCGCTGTTCGGCTTCGTGAGTTCCGCGGCGCTCGCGAAGTTCCTGCTGCGCGGCGAAGTGATCGAATGAGCGGCACGCTTCCCTTCTGGGTCGAGGTGCTGGTCGCGCTGCTGCTGCTCGCCAGCGGGGCGCTTTGCGTCACCGCGGCCTTCGGCTTCCTTCGTCTGCGCGATTTTTTCCAGCGCATGCATCCGCCCGCGCTCGCCAACACGCTGGCCGCCTGGTGTGCAGCGCTTGCCTCGGTCATCTACTTTTCGGCGCTCGACGCGCAGCTCGCGCTCTATCCGCTGGTGATCAACATCCTGCTTGCGATCACGGCGCCGGTGACGACCGTGCTGCTCGCGCGCGCCGCGCTGCTTCGCAAGCGCGAGGCCGGCGCAGCCGTTCCGCCCCCGCTGCACGAGGGGAGCGATGCTCACGGCTAGATGCGGTCCCCGCGACCAACGGCCCCGCATGCGAAGTGTCACGCCCCCGGGCGAGCGCCCGGACTATCGCTTCCTGGTTGACGTTCGCAGATCGGCCACTTCGGCGGGCGCCGCCAGGATGCCCGTGTCGAGGGCCGGTGCGGGTGGCAGTCCGGTAACCTCGAGGATCTCGTCCTCGTTCAGCGTTTCGCGCGCGAGCAACGCCTCGGCAAGCGCATCGAGCGCCTTGCGATGTCGTGCGAGGAGCTGCTTCGCTTCGTCATGGCTTTCGCCGATGATGCGGCGCACTTCGGCGTCGATCGTCTCCGCCGTCTCCTCGCTGAACGGCTTGGCGCCGCCGTAACCTTCGGGTCCGCTGAGATAGGGGTTTTCGCGCGGCGCGAGTTGCACCATGCCGATGCGATCGCTCATCCCCCATCGCGTGACCATGCGGCGCGCGAGCGCGGTTGCCTGCTCGATGTCGCTTTCTGCGCCGGTCGTGCGCGTCCCGTAGACGATCTCTTCCGCGGCACGGCCGCCCAGCATCCCGACGATGCGCGCGCGCAGGTACGACTCCGGATAGTTGTAGCGATCGCTGTCGGGGCGCTGATACGTGACGCCGAGTGCCTGACCGCGCGGCACGATCGTCACGCGATGCACGGGGTCGGCGCCCGGCACGACGAGCCCGAGAATCGCGTGGCCGCCTTCGTGGTAAGCGATGCGCTCGCGATCAGCGCGCGTCAACAGGATCGGGCGTGCCGGTCCGAGAACGATCTTCTCGAGGGCGTCGAGGAAATCAGCCTGCCGCACGTTGTCCTGCGAGCGCCTCGCCGCGAGCAGCGCCGCTTCGTTTACAAGGTTGCGCAATTCGGCTCCCGAGAATCCCGGTGTCGCTGCGGCGAGCTCGGCCAGATTCGCTTCGCCGGCGAGTGGGACATTGCGCGTGTGCACTTTCAGGATCGCCTCGCGTCCCGCCTTGTCCGGCAGGTTCACGACGACGCGCCGGTCGAAGCGCCCCGGCCTCATCAGCGCGCGGTCGAGCACGTCGGGCTGGTTGGTCGCCGCCAGCACGATGATGCCCTCCCGGCTCGAGAAACCATCCATCTCGGTGAGGATCTGGTTCAGCGTCTGCTCCTGCTCCGATGAACCGCCGATCGACATCGGGCCGCGCGCACGGCCGATTGCGTCAAGCTCGTCGATGAATATGATCGCCGGCGCGTTGTCGCGCGCCTGCTTGAACAGGTCGCGCACCCGTGCGGCACCGACGCCGACGATCATCTCGACGAATTCGGCAGCGCTCATCGAGAAGAACGGCACGCCCGCTTCGCCGGCGACCGCTTTCGCCAGCAACGTCTTCCCGGTGCCTGGCGCGCCGACCAGCAACACGCCCTTGGGCGCGGTACCGCCGAGTCGTGTGTACTTCGGTGGATCGCGCAGGAAATCGACGATCTCGACGAGCTCGTTCTTCGCTTCGTCGATGCCGGCAACGTCGTCGAACGTGATCTTCGTGTCGCTTTGCTGGTCGAAACGGCGCGCCTTGCTCTTGCCGATCCCCATCAGCCCGCCGCCGAGGCCACCACCCTGCTGCGCGCGGCGGAACAGCCAGACGTAGAAGCCGATCAGCAGCAGCGCAGGACCGAAGCCGAACAGCAGCGTCGCGAGCGGGCTGCCGCCCTCCTCGATCGGCTCGGCGCTGATCTCGACGCCGTGCTCGATCAGCAGCTGCTCGAGTCCCGGGCCGGCGAACGACGGCACTGTCGACGTGAAATTGCTCGACGTGCGGGAGGGCGGCCGGCGCAGCACGCGCGGCTCGGTGCTCTTGGAGGGTGTCGCGGATGCCGCGGCCTGCTCGCCCGCGGGCGGATAGGTGAGCGGCGCCTTCAGGCGTCCGGTGAGCGTTTCGCCGCGACTGAAGATCGCAGCGACGTTGCCGTTGCTCACCTGTTCCTTGAACACCGTGTAGGGGAGCAACAGCGGCGCTTCCGCGCCCGGCACGAGGTACCGCGCGAGCACGAAGTTCAGCAGCAGCGCAACGGCGAACCAGATCCACGCGCGCCCGGGCGGCATCTTGGCTGGCGTACCGCCGGCGCCGCCGCCGGCGTTGCGCTCCTGCGACGCGCGTCCGGGCGAGGGTGCGGTCGTCTTGCGGACCATAGGCTGCGGCACGGGCATCACTCCATCACGTCGTTGTCGTTTTTATACAACAGGAATCCCGCGCAGTAGGCGGGCCTCATAGTGAAGTTCACGTCGGTGGCGGGGTGCGGTGTGGCAATTTGCCGCTCACGGCCGTCGGGCATGCACTTCTAATATCTGGCTCGACGGCAGCAACTCCAAGAGCCGGGCAACTC
>DASSEA010000432.1:0-2177 GCA_035696805.1 Casimicrobiaceae bacterium | reverse complement strand
TACGAGAAGGGACTGGGCACTGCGGTCGATCACGCCGAGGCCGCGCGCTGGTATCTGAAGGCCGCGCAGCAGGGCGATCCCGACGCGCAATACAACGTCGCCCTCTTCTATGAAACGGGCACCGGCTTCGCGAAGGATGTGGATCAGGCGCGCAACTGGTACGCGGAGGTCCTCGTAAATCCGCGCGCGAAGGCGAATTCGCCCGTGCGCCAGCGTGCAACGGCGCACCTGAAAGCGTTGTCGACTCAGGAAGTCATCGCGTTCGACGAAGGGCGTTTCGTGATCGCCAATGCCGACGCGAAGACCTGCGTCGTCGCGTTGCAGGGCAAGATCACGCACGACGCGAGCGTCACCTTCGACGACGTGATCCGGCGAACGGAACGCGCGGGGTGCGCCATTCGGTGGCTTGTGCTCGAGTCGCCCGGCGGCACGGTCGTTGACGCGCTGGCGCTCGCCAAGGACGTGCGCTCGGGTCGTTTCCGCACGGTGACGCGGTACGACTGCGCGTCAGCGTGCTCGCTGATTTTCACCGCAGGAATCGAGCGCGTGCTCGTCGGTTCGCGGGCGAGAATCGGCTTTCACGAGGCGGCTACGATCGACAAGTCGAACGAGCGGCACTGCTCCGACGGCTTCGATCTTCTGATCCGGCGCCACCTGATGTGGGTGATTCCCGAGCACGCCGACGACGTGATGCGCGTCGTGCGCAGCACGTCCTGCCGCACGATCGAGTGGATCGCCGGACAGCGTGCGCTGGATCTCACCGTCGCAACGCGCCTCGACGCTGGCGACGTGGACGTGTTCGGCGCCCGGAGTTCGCGCAAATGAACCGCGCCAGGTCACGCTCGACCGCATCTCATGTTTCCTCAGGGACGCGCACGTGATGTCCAGTGCCTCGAACCTTCAATTCGTTGTGGTAACGAACTGCGGCCGATAGCCGATCGCTTCGGCCACATGCACGGCGTCGAGCGCGTCCGATCCGGCGAGATCGGCGATCGTGCGCGCGACCTTCAGCACGCGGTGGTACCCACGCGCCGATAGCGTGTGCCGCGCCATCGCGTGCGCGAGCAGGCGCTCGCATTCGGCGGACCGCGCGCATACGCGCTCGACGTTAGCAGCACCGAGGCGCGCGTTCGCCTTGCCCTGCCGCGCGATTTGCCGTTCGAATGCGCGCGCGACGCGCTCGCGGACAGCCGCGGATGCTTCGCCGGTGCGGCCCCCACCCGCCCCCGCCATCGCAGCGGCGTCGACGGCAGGGACCTCGATCGCCATGTCGATCCGATCGTAGAGCGCGCCCGACACGCGCCAGCGATAACGCCGTACCTGGTCCGGCGTGCAGGCGCAGCGGCCACTCGCATGTCCGAGCCAGCCGCACGGGCAGGGATTCATCGCGGCGACGAGCTGAAACTGAGCAGGGAACTCGCTTTGCCGCGCCGCGCGCGACACGTGGATCGATCCGGTTTCGAGCGGCTCGCGCAGCACTTCGAGCACGTGTCGGTCCCACTCGGGCAATTCATCCAGGAACAGAACGCCGTGATGCGCGAGCGAGATCTCTCCAGGGCGCGGCAATGGCCCGCCGCCCACCAGCGCCACGGCGCTCGCCGTGTGATGCGGCGCGCGAAACGGACGGATGCCCCATCGATCGACGCGAAACTGTCCGGCCAGCGACGCAAGGGCGGCCGCGTCGAGCGCTTCATCCTCGCGCATCGGGGGCAGGATCGGCGGCAGCCTCTGCGCCAGCATCGACTTGCCCGTGCCCGGAGGGCCGATCAACAGCAGCGAATGTGCGCCGGCAGCGGCGATTTCCAGCGCGCGCTTGCCATGCGGCTGGCCCCGAACGTCCGCGAGGTCGAGATCGCTTGTGCAGGCTGCGGCCGGGCGTGCGGATTCGAGCGCCGGCAGCGGCGATGCGCCGGTCAGATGCGCGCATACGGCCAGGAGCGTCGTCGCGGGCAGAATCGTCGCGTCGCGAACGAGCGCCGCCTCGCCAGCGCTTGCCCGGGGGAGCACGAACGCGCGACCGTCGTGCCGCGCCGAAAGCACCATGGGCAGCGCGCCGCGAATCGCGCGCAGTTCACCGGTCAACGCGAGTTCGCCGGCGAATTCGTGCGCGTGAAGCTTGTCCTGCGGCACCTGGCCCGTCGCTGCGAGGATGCCGATCGCGATGGGCAGGTCGAAGC
>DASSEA010000431.1:0-3532 GCA_035696805.1 Casimicrobiaceae bacterium | reverse complement strand
CGCTCGCGTCACTTGTACGTGCTGTCGATTTCCCAGACCGATTTCTGCACGAGCCGCTGCACCATCGTGTCGAGCGACACGCCGCCCTGCTGTGATTGCGACACGCCGAGCACCGACGAGGACTTCGCGCCGACTTCCATCTTCTCCTCGGTGTAGCCCTGCGCGAGCTGCTCGGTGGTCTCGGCGTTGATGATCTTGTAGCGCATGCCGATGATCCACACGCCGGTCGACTCGCCGGTTTGCACCGACCCGACCGCCGCCTGCCCGACGGCGCCCGCACGCGCGCCGCCCCACGAGCCGCTGAATGCGCCGAGTGCGCCCGCGATGTTGCCGATCGCGCGTCCGTCGAATCCCTGTTGCGCCGACGCGACCTGCTCGGTCTTCAGGATGTCGAACTTGACGACGTACTTCGTGCTCTTGAGCTTGCCCATGCCCAGGAATTTGCGGGCGGCCTGGGGATCACCGAGGTTGTAGGCGAGTTCGAATTCCCGCAGGACCGGACCGAGGTTCGAGCGCTCGAGCACCTGGAAGTTGGCGGCGGAGAGTTCGACTTCCGCGAAATCGGCGATGTTGTTCGCCGTGAACTTCTGCAGGAACGTCGCGTTGTTGCTCTTGATCTCGCCGGGAATGACGATCAGCGCGGGTCCTTTCCGGCTCGCGTTCATGTACTCGACGGGTCTGTACACCGCCTGGTCGGCCGAGTCGTTCGCGCGCTGCGACGTTTCGCTGCCCGCCGTCGGCGACGGATTGCCAAACTTAGGCTGTGCGACGACAACCGTCGTGATGCCGAACGCGAGCGCTGCCGCGACGGCGGTCGTCGCATGCATGCAGAATGTCTTCTTCATCGAATATCTCCCTTCAGTCGTTGCGAACACACGCCGTCATTTCGGGCGGCCCGCGTTGCGACAGTAATCGGCATACAGCGCGGCGACGACCTCGTCCGCTTTTTCGTTGACGAGCGTGAGCGCCATCTTCTGGACGTCGGAGCCCGCGTACGAGCTCGAGCTCGCCTCGGTGTCGGAGATCACGCGGCCGTTGCTCCCCGTCAGCGTGAAACCCATGTTCACCGCAACCTGGTTCACGTTCATCAGCGGATTGCGCGTCGCCTGCGACGAAATCAGGCCGCGCAGGACGAAGCTTGCCCCGAGGCGTCGGGAAGCGGAGAGCGCAGCGTCAGGGTCATTGCGAAAATACGCATCGATTTCCGCCTGCGCGATCTGCCGCTTGATCTCGGCAGCGGTATACGTGCGCAAGCCGAGCGCCTGCAATCGCTTGTTGATTGCCTGGTAATGAGGACCGTAGTTTTCCTGCCGCGCCTCGATGAATCCGTCCGACCGGCGCTCGCCGATCACCACCATGATCTTCTTGTTCTTGAGGTCGGCGCGGCAGGGTACTGACAGGTCGCGCGCGATCCGATCCTCGCGCGCCTCGCGCTCGGCCTTCTCACTGTCGTCGGGCTGCGAGAAGCTGAAGCGCTGCGCGTTTGCGGGCACTGCGAGCGCAAGCGCCAGCAACGCGAGCGGCAACCAGGATTTCATCGGTGGTCCGGCGAGCGGAAAAGTGAACGTGCGGCGCCCAAACGCCAACGGTGGAGATTAGCGCAACGGCTGGCGCAAATCCACCGCTGCAATCCGGGTTTCCGCCAGTCGGCGCCAGCGACCGTACGGAGTGCGAAAATGACGCATGTCCGCCGCCTTCCACCCGGTCGTTTCGAGCTGGTTCCGGCAATGCTTTGAAGCGCCGACCCCGGCGCAGGCGCGCGCCTGGCCGCTGATCCTCGACGAGCGCAGCGTACTGATCGCAGCGCCTACGGGATCGGGCAAGACGCTGGCCGCGTTTCTTGCGGCGATCGACGCGCTGGTGCAGCGGGGATTGTCCGGCGGCCTTCCCGACCAAACGTCGGTCGTGTACGTGTCGCCGCTCAAGGCGCTGTCGAACGACGTGCAGAAGAACCTGGCAGTGCCGCTCGCGGGCATCCGCGGGCAACTCGCCGCGCGCGGTCTGCCCGACGTCGACATTCGCGTGCTGGTGCGTACCGGCGACACGCCGCAGCACGAGCGCGCAAGCATGCGCAAGCGCCCGCCGCACATCGTCGTTACGACGCCCGAGTCACTCTACGTGCTGCTTGGGTCGGAATCGGGGCGCACGATGCTCGCGACGACACGCACGGTGATCGTCGACGAAATCCACGCGCTCGCGTCGAACAAGCGCGGAAGCCACCTGGCGTTGTCGCTCGCGCGGTTGGAGGCAGTGGCAGGACGGCCGCTCGTGCGCATCGGGCTCTCCGCCACGCAGAAACCGATCGAAGCCATCGCCCATTTCCTGGAAGGCGCTCAGCCGGCCACGCCGTGCGAGATCGTCGATACCGGTTACCGGCAGCCGCGCGATCTTGCGCTGGAGGTGCCGTCGTCGCCGCTCGAAGCGGTGATGTCGAACGAGGTCTGGCTGCAGGTCTACGCGCGCCTGTCCGACCTGATCGCGCAGCATCGCACGACGCTGGTATTCGTCAACACGCGGCGAATGGCGGAACGCGTGACCCGCCATCTGTCCGAGCTGCTCGGTGCAGCGCACGTGATGTCGCATCACGGCAGCATGGCGAAGGAGCGCCGCCTCGATGCCGAGCAGCGACTCAAGAACGGCGATCTGCGCGCGCTCGTCGCGACGGCGTCGCTCGAACTCGGCATCGACATCGGCGACGTCGAGCTCGTCTGCCAGATCGGCAGTCCGCGTCGCATCGCGACGTTCCTGCAGCGCGCGGGTCGGGCCAGCCATACGGTCGGCGGGGTGCCGAAGGCGCGGCTCTTTCCGTTGTCCCGTGACGAACTCGTCGAATGCACGGCGCTGCTCGATGCCATCGCGCGCGGTGAGCTCGATCGCATCACGATTCCCGTCGCGCCGCTCGATGTGCTCGCACAGCAGATCGTCGCCGAGGTCGCAACGCGCGAATGGAGCGAGCAGGCGCTGTTCGAACAGCTGACGACCGCATGGCCGTATGCGCAGTTGAGCTACGCGGACTACCAGGACGTCGTGCGCACGCTCGCCGACGGCTTCACGACGCGCCAGGGACATCGCGGTGCGTACCTGCATCGCGATGCCGTCAACGGCGTGTTGCGTGGGAGGCGCGGCGCGCGTCTCACCGCATTGACGTCGGGCGGCGCGATTCCGGACACCGCCGACTACGACGTCGTGCTGGAACCCGCGGGTCAGCTCGTCGGCACGGTCAACGAGGATTTCGCCGTCGAAAGTCTCGCCGGCGACGTGTTCCAGCTCGGCAACACGTCGTACCGGATTCGCCGGATCGAAGCGGGCCGCGTACGCGTCGAAGATGCGGCGGGACAGGCACCGACGATCCCCTTCTGGCTCGGCGAGGCACCGGCGCGAAGCGACGAGCTGTCGCGGGCCGTATCACGGCTGCGCGCGGAACTCTTCAACGCCGAATCCGACGGCGAAACGCCTGGCGTGGACGTGTTCGTCGCTGCGTTGCAGGCACGCGGCATTGCACCCGATGCGGGGCGCCAGCTCGCCGAATACC
>DASSEA010000430.1:0-2547 GCA_035696805.1 Casimicrobiaceae bacterium | reverse complement strand
GTCGCCGCGCTATGCAGCGCCGTCACGTTCGCGCAGCAGCGCGCATCCACGCAACCGGCGAACGTCAAGACGCTGCACGTCGCCTTCCCCGTCGCCGAAACGGGCTTCGACCCGCAGGCGACAAGCGACGTGTATTCCGATCACGTGCAGCGCGCGATCTTCGAAACGCTCTATGGTTTCGATTACCTGGCGCGACCCTACAAGCGCGTGCCCCGTACCGCGGCGGCGCTGCCGCAAATCGACGATGGCGGCCGCGACTGGACGATTCGCGTGCGACCGGGCATTTACTTCGCCGACGACCCTGTGTTCGGCGGCAAGCGGCGCGAGTTGACGGCGGCCGACTACGTCTACGCGTGGAAGCGGCTGCTCGACCCCAAGGTGCGCTCGCCGTTCTCGTGGTATCTGCAGGGCAAGATCGTCGGCGCGGATGCGGTGATCGATGCGGCGCGCACCGGCAGCAAGTTCGACTACGACGCGCCGATCGCGGGCCTGTACGCGAAGGATCGCTACACGATACGCATCCGCCTCAACGAGCCCGATTACATCCTGTTCGGCTATCTTTGCTCGAGTCCGATGGCGGCAGTCGCGCGGGAGGTCGTCGAGCGTTACGGCGACGCCAACGGCTGGAACATGGAGCATCCGGTCGGGACCGGCGCGTTCATGCTGAAGTCGTGGCGACGCGGCCAGCAGATCGTTCTCGAAGCGAATCCGGGGTTTCGCGATGAACGCTTTCCGGCGCCGACCGACGACACCGATCGCGCGCGCTTCGCGAACGTGCAGGGCAGGAAGCTGCCGCTCGTCGATCGCATCGAGATCTCGATCATGGAGGAAGCGAACCCGCGCCTCCTTGCGTTCGAAAGCCGTGCGCTCGATTACGTCAATCTCCCCTCCGAGCTCGCCGACCACGCGCTCGACGCATCGAACAAGCTCAAGCCCGAATACGCCGCGCGCGGCGTTACGCTCGCGCGCGTCACGCAGCCGTCGGTGCAGTACGCGTACTTCAACCTGCAGGACCCGGTCGTCGGCGGCTACACTAACGATCGCGTTGCACTGCGCCGCGCGCTGGTGCTAGCCTTCAATAACGACGAACTGGTGCGTGTCGTCTACCAGGGCCAGGCGTTGCCGGCGACGCAGATGATCCCGCCCGGCGTTCCCGGGCACGACGCCACGCTGAACGTGAGCCTCGGCTACGATCCCGCGGCCGCGCGAGGCCTGCTCGACAAGTTCGGCTACGTCGATCGCGACGGCGACGGCTGGCGGGATCTGCCCGACGGGAGGCCCCTGACGCTCGTCATGGCGTCGACGCCGACGACGCGCGATCGCGAGATCGACGAAATCTGGCAACGCAGCCTGAAGGCGGTCGGGATTCGCATCGAATTCATGAAGCAGAAGTTTCCCGACCTGATCAAGATGGGCAAGGTTGGCCAGATGCAGATGTGGCGCATCGGGTGGATCAACGCGTATGCGGAAGGCGATGCCTTCGTGCAACTGCTGTACGGAAAGAACATCGGCCAGACGAATTACGCGCGCTTCGACCTCGCCGCGTACGACGCGCTGTATCGGCAGTCGCGGAAGCTTCCAGACGGCGCCGAACGCAATCGCCTGTACCGGAAGATGTCGGAGCTGGTTGCCGCCTATAACCCGTGGGCGCTGCACGTCTACCCGATCGAGAACACGCTGCTCCAGCCCTGGATCCGCGGCTACCAGAAGCACGCGTACTGGGAACATCCGTGGCTGTACATCGGCGTGGATACGGCGCAGCTCGCCGCGCGCTGAACGCACTCGCGCCCCACCGAACAAGGAGACGCTGCCCGACGGGCAACATCCGCGTCTCGCAAATGCCACACGTATTCGCGCCGACCAGCCGCTTGCAGATTATTCGCATTGCGGCGCGCGGTTGCGCCACGTAGAATTTCCCCTAGATCACGCTTTGCGTCGCATGCCAACGCCATGATGAAGCCATCGTTCACCACCGTCGCCCATCCGACTCGCCGCCGTGCGCTTGCGCGCGCGTGGACGGGCGTTTCGGTGATGCGTCGTGTGGGCGTTCGCGACATCGCCGGCGCACTCGACTCGATCCTGCATTAGCTCCCGCGCGGACGTCCGCCGGGAACGGCGGACTCCGACACAGCGGGAAAATTCCCTCCGTGTTTCGAAGGCTCCGCCAAACGTAGCGGTTGCCACGTCGCGCGTCCGACGTGGTCGTTTGGAACGTTGCGCCGCGTTGATCCGCGGCGCGGCGGCGTTTGCCGCGAGGGACTTCGATGAACACGTACGAACGCGTCGCACAACTCCTTCGCCGCAAACTCGGCGGGCTGTGGCGGCTGCGCGACTTCCGGAGGCTGTGGGTGTCGCTGACGATCACGTCGTTCGGCGCGCAGATCACGAACCTCGCACTGCCGCTGACGGCCGCGTTGCTGTTGCATGCGACGCCGCTGCAGATGGGCATCCTGGTTGCGCTCGAAACGCTGCCCTTCGCGCTCGTTTCGCTCCATGCGGGCGTGCTGCTCGATCGCGTGCGCAAGCTGCCGATCATCATCACGTCCG
>DASSEA010000429.1:0-3350 GCA_035696805.1 Casimicrobiaceae bacterium | reverse complement strand
TTCGGCGAACTGCTCGGCCGTGACATGCGCCTGATCCGCGACTGGGTGAACGGCGGCACGTGGCATGCCTCGCTGACGACGGGCGATGTCGTGATGCTCGAGAACTGTCGCGTGAACCCGGGAGAAAAGGCGGACAGCGCCGAACTCGCGCAGCAGATGGCGCGGCTTTGCGATGTCTATTGCAACGACGCGTTCGGTACGGCACACCGGCCCGAAGCGACGACGCACGCGCTCGCGCGCTATGCACCGATCGCCTGCGCGGGTCCCCTGCTGTCGGCGGAGCTCGATGCGCTCGGCCGCGCTCTCGTCGCACCGCGACGACCGCTGGTCGCGATCGTCGCCGGCGCCAAGGTGTCGACGAAACTCACGATCCTTCGCGCACTCGCAGCGAAGGTCGATGCGCTGATCGTCGGCGGCGGTATCGCCAATACGTTCCTGCTGGCGTCGGGCAAGCGAATCGGCAAGTCGCTCGCCGAAGCCGACCTGGCCGGCGAGGCGCGTGCCATTCTCGAAACGTTCCCCGGCAAGGTTCCGTTGCCCGTCGACGTCGTGTGCGCCACGCGCTTTGCCGCCGACGCCGCGCCACAGGTCAAGCCGGTCGACGCGGTGGCCGACGATGACCTGATCCTCGACATCGGTCCGCAGACGATTGCCACGCTCGAGCAGATCATCGCCGATGCCGGGACGATCGTCTGGAACGGGCCCGTCGGTGTATTCGAGTTCGATGCATTCGCGGCGGGGACGCGCGCCATTGCGCAGTCGATCGCTGCATCGCCGGCATTCTCGATCGCCGGCGGCGGCGACACGATCGCCGCGATCGCGAAATTCGACGTCGCCGACCGGATCGGCTACATCTCGACCGGCGGGGGTGCGTTCCTCGAATTCCTCGAAGGCAAAACCCTCCCGGCAGTCGCCGTGCTGATCGAGCGTGCACGCGGCGCGATGCCGGCTCGCTGACACGCGCCGATTCCCGTACCATCGGCCCACCGAGCGAAGGAACCGGTTTGCCTGCGCATATCCCGACGTCACGCGTCATGCCGCGCTCCACGAAGATCGTCGCCACGCTCGGACCCGCGTGCAGCGAGCCGGACGTCCTGAAGCGCATGCTCGCCGCGGGTGCGGACGTCGTGCGGCTCAATTTTTCGCACGGATCGGCGAAGGACTACGTCGACCGCGCACAACGCGTGCGCGAAACCGCGCGCGCGCTCGGACGCGAAGTCGCGATCATGGCGGATCTGCAGGGTCCCAAGATCCGCATCGGCAAGTTCGCCGCAGGCAAGGTCGAGCTCGCGCCCGGCGCGCGGTTCGTGCTCGATGCCGAATGCGAACTGGGCGATGGAAACCGCGTCGGACTCGATTACCGCGAGCTCGTCAACGACGTCGCACCGGGATCGGTGCTGCTGCTCGATGACGGCCTGATCAAGCTCGATGTGGAGTCGGTGGAAGGTCCCCGCATCGTCACGCGCGTCGTGCTCGGCGGCACGCTGTCGAACAACAAGGGCATCAACCGGATGGGCGGCGGCCTGTCGGCGCCGGCGTTGACGACCAAGGACATGGAGGACGTCAAGACCGCCGCGAAGCTCGAGGCCGATTACCTCGCGGTGTCGTTTCCCAAGAGCAAGGAAGACATGTACATGGCGCGCCAGCTGATGCGCGCCGCCGGCGGACGGGCGATGCTGATCGCCAAGATCGAGCGTGCCGAGGCCATTCCCGCGCTGGACGAGGTGATCGCGGCGTCCGACGGGATCATGGTCGCGCGCGGCGACCTCGCGGTCGAGGTCGGCAATGCGGCGGTTCCGGGGCTGCAGAAGCGGATGCTCCGCGCGGCTCGCGAGCAGAACAAGCTGACGATCACGGCGACGCAGATGATGGAGTCGATGATCCACAACCCGGTACCGACCCGCGCAGAAGTGTCGGACGTCGCGAATGCAGTGCTCGACCGCACCGATGCCGTCATGCTTTCCGCCGAAACGGCCACCGGCCGCTACCCGGTCGAGACGGTCGAAACGATGGCGCAGATCTGCGTCGAGGCGGAGAAGTCCGATCCCGTGCAGCTCGACAGCGATTTCCTGAATCGAACGTTCACGCGGATCGACCAGTCGATCGCCATGGCGACGCTCTTTACCGCCTACCATCTGCAGGTGAAAGCGATCGCGTCGCTGACCGATTCGGGATCGACGGCGCTGTGGATGTCACGCCACAACTGCGGCTGTCCCATCTTCGCGCTCACGCCGAAAGTCGAAACGCAGCGGCGGATGGCGCTGCTGCGCAACGTAACGTCGCTTTACCTCGAGCAAAGCAGCGACCGCGACGAGGTGCTGCGCGCTGCCGAGGACCTGCTGCTCGCGCAGTCGCACGTGCAGCGCGGCGACCTGATCGTGCTCACGATCGGCGAACCGATGGGCAAGTCGGGCGGCACGAACACGATGAAGATCGTAAGAGTCGGAGACCATCGGTCGTAAACTCTTACGATCTCGGCGTTCGCTAACATGAGCGAAGCGAAGGTTAAGCGAGCAGCGCGAGCGGCGAACGCTCAGATCGTAAGAGTCGGAGACCATCGGTCCTGACTTTCTCGAAAGGATTTCCCATGGACCATCCGCTCTTCCCCGAAACGAGCCGCGCGCTGCACGAAAAGCGACGCACGCTCGCGCCCGACGCGTACGCCGCCTTTCGTACGTTCAGCCAGAAGGTGTTCGCCGACGGCGCGCTGCCGTCGAAGACCAAGCAGTTGATCGCAGTGGCCGTTGCGCACGTGACGCAGTGCCCGTATTGCATCCGCGGCCACACGGAGGCCGCGGTCAAGCAAGGTGCGACCGAGCAGGAGGTGATGGAAGCGATCTGGGTCGCGGCCGAGATGCGTGCGGGCGCCGCCTACGCGCATGCGAACCTGGCGCTCGATACGATGAGCCGTGTCGCAGAAGCTGCCGCGCACCCCCACGAGGAAGCGAAGGGCTGAACGATGCAGCGGCCGTGGTGGCAGCGCGTCCTGCTTTCCGCCTGGGTTCGCCCGGTCATACTCGTGCTGGTGCTCCTGGTCGTATGGGATTTGACGATCCGGCTGTTTCGCATCCCGCCGTACCTGATCCCCTCGCCGTGGTCGGTGGTTCAGCAACTCGTCGCCGAATGGCCGCGGCTTCTCAAGGAGAGCATCCCGACCACCTACGCGACACTCGGCGGATTCGCGCTGTCGATTGCTTTCGGGATCCCGATGGCGCTCGTCATCGCGTACTCGCGCACCGTCGAGAGCTTCGTCTACCCGCTGCTCGTGTTCTCGCAGAGCGTGCCCAAGATCGCCATCGCCCCGCTGTTCGTCGTGTGGTTCGGCTTCGGCATGATCCCCAAGGTGATCG
>DASSEA010000428.1:0-5076 GCA_035696805.1 Casimicrobiaceae bacterium | reverse complement strand
GGCCATCTGTTCAGCGCGTGGGGGTGGATCGCGTGGCCGTTGGCCGTCGCCGTGCACGTCGTGTTGTTGCGTCACTTCGAGCGCGCCACCCCCGCCGTACGCGGTTGGATGCTCGACGGCGGGCATGCAGTGCTCGCTTGGCTCGTCACGCTGGTCGCCGCGCACGAATTGGCGTGGCTCGCGCGTTCGACGGTGAGCGGCGTCGCGTGGCGGCTCGCGCCGTGGGCGCTCGCGCCGGTGGTCGCGATCATGGCGATCGTGCAGGGGTCCGCGCGGTCGCGCTGGCCGATGGGCACGCGCGTTCGCGCCTGGCTCGTCGTGGGCGCCATGCCGCTCGTCGTCGCCGTCCTGGTCTGGTCGCTGTACGCGAACGTCGCGAGCACCGGCGATGCGGCGCCGCTGCCGTTCTTCCCGCTGTTCAACCCGCTCGACCTTGCGCAGGCAATGGCATTCGTCGCGGTCGCGTTGTGGCTGCGTCGTGCGCAGGCAGTCGAGGGCAATCGGCTCGGCGCCCTCGGTCCCGAGGCGCTCGGCGCGGCCGCAGCGGCGCTGCTGTTGTTCTGGGTGACGTTCGCGATGCTGCGCACGCTGCATCACTGGGCGGACGTGCCGTGGTCGGTCGCCGGCATGTGGAGTTCGCGCGTCGTCCAGGCCGCGTTGTCGCTCGTCTGGTCGGTGTTCGCGCTCGCCGTGATGGTCGTCGCCCACCGCCGTCGTTACCGCGGTGCGTGGGTTGCGGGCGCTGCGCTGCTCGCGATCGTCGTCGCGAAGCTGTTTTTCGTCGACCTGTCGCAGGTCGGAGGCGTCGAGCGCATCGTCTCGTTCATCGGGGTCGGCGTGTTGCTGCTCGTCGTCGGCTATCTCGCGCCGGTGCCGCCGCGCCATGAGCCCGCATGACCGCCGCTCTTTCCACGACAACGATCTCGCGCAGGCGCGGAGGAATCGCATGACGGTGCGAGGGTGGTCGATCGTCGTCGGCCTGGCGGCGTGGCCGCTCGCCGCGTCTGCCGCAGAAGCGCCCGCCGATTTCGCGCAGCGCCAGCCGCTCGCGACGGAGTCGGACAAGGCGTTCTTCCGTCTCGAAGTGCCCGACTCGGTCTATGAGGGGGCGGCGCGCGCCGATCTCGGCGACTTGCGCGTCTTCAACGGCGACGGCGCGGTCGTGCCGTTCGCGTTCCTGCCGCGACCGCCTGCCGTGACGGCGGCATCGCCGCCGCGCGAGCTTGCATTCTTTCCGCTGACGGTCGATACGACGCAGCCCGACGCGGCCGATCTCACGATCAAGCTGCGGCGCGACGCGGCGGGAACGAGCGTCGACATCCGCTCGCGCGATGGCACGCCCGTCGCCGGCTCGCGCGTCGTCGGCTACCTGATCGATGTCCCGCCCGAGGACAAGCCGCTCGTCGCGCTGCGGATCCCGTTACCGGACGGCGGTCCGCTCAACACGCGTGCACGCATCGACGCGAGCGACGACCTCGATCGCTGGCGGACGCTCGTCGGCGCTGCACCGCTGCTTGCGCTCGAGTACGCCGGCCGGCGGCTTGTGCGCGACCGGATCGAACTGCCGCCGGTGCAGGCGCGCTATCTGCGGCTCACGTGGCTCTCGGCATCTTCGCCCGAACTGCGATCGGTGCTGGGCGACGTCGGCGATCGCGTCGTCGATACGCCGCGCAGGATCCGCCGCGCGAACGGAACGCGGGACGCCGGTGTCGACGATGCGTTCGTGTTCGACCTCGGTGCCGCGCTGCCGGTGGATCGCGTGACGCTCGCGCTGCCGGAAGTGAACACCGTTGCGCCGATTGCGTGGGAAGCGCGCACGACGGCGGATGCGCCGTGGCATTCGCTCGGCACCTCGATCGCCTACCGCCTGCGTCAGGACGACGCCGAGATCGTCAACGACGAGCATCGGACCGGTGGCTCGCCGCTTCGCTATTTCCGCGTGCGCATCGATCCCAAGGCCGGCGGCGCGAGCGGCACGCCGCCCGTGCTCGTCGCAGGCTGGGTCCCGCAGGAAATCGTCTTCGCGGCACGCGGCACCGGTCCGTTCGAACTCGCTTACGGCAGCCGCCGCAGCGCACCCGGCGCATTGCCGATCGCGACGCTCATACCCGGCTACGCGGCAGCGAAACCGCTGCCGGCGAACGTCGGCATCGCCACGCTCGCAAGCGCGCCCTCGATCGTCAACGCCGACGCGTTGCGCGCGCCGCTCGACGTCAAGCGATGGCTGTTGTGGGGCAGCCTGATCGTTGCATCGCTCGTGCTCGGCTATATGGCGTGGCGGCTCGCGCAACAGATGAAGACCGACGCGACGCAGCCCGTCCGCGACGACGACGGCGACGCAGGCACGAGCGCCTGAACGCGACGGCGTTGCGCGCAGGTCGGGTGCTATAGTCGCCGCGACTCCACCGCGCGTTACGCCTCTCATGTCCGGCAACACGTTCGGCAAGCTGTTTTGCGTCACGTCGTTCGGCGAATCGCACGGGCCGGCCATCGGCTGCGTCGTCGACGGGTGCCCGCCGGGGCTCGCGTTGACCGAGGCCGACATCCAGCGCGATCTGGACCGGCGCAAGCCCGGGACGTCGCGCCACGTGACGCAACGCCGCGAACCGGACGCCGTCGAGATCCTGTCTGGCGTCTTCGAAGGCACGACGACCGGCACACCGATTGCGCTCGTCATTCGCAACGAGGACGCGCGGAGCAAGGACTACGCGAACATCGCGCAGGCGTTCCGGCCCGGGCATGCGGACTACACGTACTGGCACAAGTACGGCATTCGCGACTATCGCGGCGGCGGCCGCCAGTCAGCGCGTGAAACTGCCGTGCGCGTCGCCGCCGGGGCGATCGCGCGCAAGTGGCTTGGCGAGCGGTACGGCGTGCGCATTCGCGGGCACATGACGCATCTCGGCGAGAACGCGATTGCGTTCGAAGGCTTCGAGCACGTCGACAGCAATCCGTTTTTCGCCGCGAACCAATCGCAGGTCGCTACGCTCGAGGGGTTCATGGACCGGCTGCGCAAATCGGGCGATTCGTGCGGCGCCCGCATCGAGGTACAGGCGAGCGGCGTTCCCGTCGGCTGGGGCGAGCCCGTATACGACCGGCTCGACGCCGACATCGCGTACGCGATGATGAGCATCAACGCCGTCAAGGGCGTCGAGATCGGCGCCGGGTTTCGCGCGGTCGCGCAGCGCGGCACCGAGCATTCGGACGAAATGGCGCCCGAGGGATTCCTCGGCAACCAGGCGGGCGGGATCCTCGGCGGCATTTCGACCGGGCAGGATGTCGTCGTCGCTATCGCCGTCAAGCCGACGTCGTCGATCCGGCTCGATCGGCATTCGATCGACAGGAACGGCGCCCCCGTGATCGTGAACACGCACGGGCGCCACGATCCGTGCGTCGGCATTCGCGCGACCCCGATCGCCGAAGCGATGCTCGCGTGCGTGCTGATGGATCATGCGCTGCGCCATCGCGCGCAGAACGCCGACGTCGTCGTGGAAACGCCCCGGCTCGCGGCGCAGGCGCCCGACGCCGTCCGCGAGCGACTGCGAGGCAGCGCAAACGTCGACGACCCCGATCCCGACGAGGCCTGACTTCGGGGTAAGCCCGACTTCTGGTCAGAATGAGTCGCCCGGCACAGAGGGGCGGTGTTGTCGCGCCCTGGCGCGCGACTTATTGCTCTGACACCGAAGTACGGTTCACCGTCGCTTCGGCGTGGCCGCGCGCGAATGCGATTCGCACGTCGTCGCCGGTCCGCAGCTGCTGCGCATCGCTGACGACATCGCCGCCCGACGCCGTGACGATCGCATAACCGCGGTCGAGGACCGCCTCGGGATTCAGCAACGCAAGCGCTGCGCCGAGGCGCTCGACATCGAGCGTCGCGCGTGCAAGCCGATCGCGTCCGGCGCGCACGAGTGCACGCGTTTCGGTCGCAAGGCGCGCGGATTGCGGCAACGGGGCGCGCAGTTCCCGCGTGAGCCGCCCGCGCAGCGCGGCGATCTGTTGCCATGTCGCGGTGCGTCGCTGCGCGAAACCGCGCGCGAGGCGCCTGCCGAGATCACGTGCGCGCGTCGCCTGCTCCGCAAGCCGCGCGGCCGGGTGGACGAGCCTGCGTGCGATGCCATCGACGCGCTGCGCGCGATTCGACATGTGGTGCGTTTGCGCGCGCGCGAACCGGCGCCGCAGGTCGGCGAGGCGCTGCGCAAGCACCCGGCTCTCCGGTACGACCAATCCTGCTGCGCCCGTCGGCGTCGGTGCACGCACGTCGGCGACAAAATCGCAGATCGTGAAATCGGTCTCGTGACCCACGCCGGAAACGATCGGCAGCCGCGATTCGTAGACCGCCCGCGCAACGCTCTCCTCGTTGAACGCCCACAGGTCCTCGAGCGAGCCGCCGCCGCGGCAGACGATCAGGACGTCGACGTGCGCATGGCGGTTCGCAAGGCGAATTGCAGCGGCGATCTCGCCGGCAGCAGAACCGCCCTGTACTGCCGCCGGATACACGATGACGCTCGCGGAAGGATTTCTGCGCGCAAGCGTCGTCAGCACGTCGCGAAGCGCGGCCGCACGGCGCGACGTGACGATGCCAATGCGCCGCGGATACGCGGGCAGCGCGCGCTTGCGCCCCGCATCGAACCAGCCTGCCGCCGCCAGCGCTTCCTTACGCTGCAGGAACCGCTCGTACAGCGCGCCGAGGCCCGCGAGGCGGATCGTGTCGACGTTGAGCTGGAACTCGCCGCGCGCATCGTAGATCGACGGCGTCGCTCGGACCTCCACGGCAAGTCCGTCGCGAAGCGAAAAGCCGAGCGCCTGCGCCTTGCTGCGAAAGAACACGCAGCGCACCTGGGCGGTCGCGTCCTTGAGGGTGAAATACAGGTGGCCCGACGGCGCGCGGCCGCACCCCGAAATCTCGCCCCCGATCCACAGGAGCCCGAGGTTGCGCTCGAGCAAAAGCCGCGCCGATTGGACGAATGCGGAAACACGCAGGACGGGGGGAACGGCACGGGAGGGCGAATCTGCGACCGTGCGCGCAGTCGCGGTGCCGCCGGTCGCGCTACCTGCGGGCGCCGGTTGCAACGGCGC
>DASSEA010000427.1:0-3768 GCA_035696805.1 Casimicrobiaceae bacterium | reverse complement strand
GGGCACGCTGCTTCATCCGCTCAATCGCCCGCGGCTCGACGGCACTTCCTGCGACGTCGTCGACGGTTACTCGATCCTGCAGCCGCGCGTGACGCCGACGCTTCCAACACGACGATCGGCCAGCTGGTACCAGCAGTGGTTTTCGGGACACTGCGGCGTCGACCCTTACACGTTTCAGGTCTCGGACGTTTACCAGGATCTGTTCGGCCGCGGCACGTTCACCGGCAAGGGCATGTACGAGGTCGATCCGTTCGAAGCGGCGCTTCGCGGCCGAATGCCGCCGGACGCGATCCTCTCCCACGACCTGCTCGAAGGCAGCTACGCGCGCTGCGCGTTCGTGAGCGACATCGAGCTCTTCGAAGAGCACCCGCCGCACGCCGCGGTGGCAGCCGCGCGAAGCCATCGCTGGGCACGCGGCGACTGGCAGCTGCTGCCGTGGATCGTCGGCCGTCGCGGGCGCGATCTGTCGCCGATCGCGCGCTGGAAGATGGTCGACAACCTGCGTCGAACGCTGCTGGCGCCGAGTCTCTTCCTGCTGCTCGCCGCCGGATGGATCGTCGAGGGGAGCGGGAGCGTGCGTTTCTCCCTGCTCGCGATCCTCACTTTCCTGTTGCCGCCGCTGCTCGGACTCGTCGATCGCCTGGTGCCGCGGCCGAACACCGATCGCGGTCACTGGCTGCGAATGCTGCGCGACGACACGCTGTCCGCGTTCGGTCGCACGCTGTTCGAGCTCGCCATGCTGCCGCGTGACACCCTCTCGATGCTCGATGCGATCGTGCGTACGCTCGGCCGACTGGCCGTGAAGCAGCGTCTGCTCGAATGGAATTCGGCAGCGCAGGTACAGGCGAGCGCCACGTCGGCGCTGACCGGCTTCGTTCGCAACGCGTATGGCGCGCTCGCCCTGTCGGCCGCCGTGCTGTTCGCGCTCGTCATCGGCAATCCCGACGCACTCGCCGTTGCGACGCCGTTCCTGACGCTGTGGTTCATCGCGCCGCTTTTCGCGTGGCGCGCAAGCCTGCCGGCGGACGCACGGGATGTGGTCGCGCCGACGCCCGCCGAAGCCGTTCAGTTGCGCCTGATCGCGCGTCAGACCTGGCAATTCTTTGCCGACCTTACCGGCGCGGATGACCACTTCCTGCCACCCGACAACCTGCAGGAGGACCCTGAGCCGGTCATCGCGCACCGGACGTCGCCGACGAACATCGGCATGTACCTGATCTCCGCCGTCGCCGCGCACGACTTCGGCTGGATCGGGCTGCCCGAGCTTTGCGATCGCGTCGAGGCGACGCTCGACACGCTGCACACGATGCCGCGTCATCACGGGCACTTCTACAACTGGACCGAAACGACGACGCTGCGTTCGCTCGAACCCCGTTACGTGTCGACGGTCGACAGCGGCAATCTCGCCGGCTGCCTGATCGCGCTGTCGTCCGCGGCGCGACTCGCGCTGCTTCAACCGGCAGCCGACGCAAACGCGATGCGCGGAATCGAGGACGATGCCGCGTTGATGCGGCGCGCGATCGAACGCGCAGACCGTAAACGACCCTCCACGAGTGTCAACCTGACGCAGCTACAGGACGCGCTCGCCTCGCTCCAGACGCTGGTCGCGCAGACCTCGCAGCCGAACACGCGCCTCCCGTGGCGAGCGCTCGAGCGCATCACTTCGGACATGCTCGACATGTCGCGCGTGCTCGCCGAGGAAGGCGCTCACGCGACACTCGTCGAACTGGCGGCGAACGCCAAAGTCCTCCACGAGCGCGTCACGACGCGCCATGCGGAATTCACGCGCCTCACGCCGTGGACGGTCGCGCCCTTGCTCGACCTTGGCCACGACGACGAGCCGCTGCAGGACCACGAGGCGATCGAGCACGTGGCAGGCCTCGTCGATCGCACGATCGCACTCGGGCGCCTGCCGGCGCATTGCGCGGCGCTGCGCGACCGGATCACGGCGTCGGACGACGCAACCGGCATCGGTGCGGCCGCAAACGAACTGCTGCTGCGCGTGGAGCGCGATGCCTCGGTGCTCATCGACCGGTTGCAGCGCATTGCGCGCGATGCCCAGGCGCTCTTCACCGCCATGGATTTCCGGTTTCTCTACGACCCCGCGCGGAAGCTGTTTTCGATCGGCTACCAGGTCGACCAGGGACGGCTCGATCCTTCGTATTACGACATGCTGGCCTCGGAAGCGCGGCTGGCGAGTTTCATTGCGATCGCCAAGCACGACGTTCCACCCGAGCACTGGTTCCGTCTCGGGCGCACGCTGATCGCGCTGCAGGGAGAAACGGTGCTCGTCTCCTGGTCGGGGTCGATGTTCGAATACCTGATGCCGTCGCTCCTGATGGACACGCCTTACGGCAGCCTGCTCGACCACACGTGCCGCACCGTCGTCGACCGCCAGATCGACTATGCGCGACGCCGCGGCGTTCCTTGGGGCATTTCGGAGTCCGCGTTCCATGAACGCGATGTTCATCTGACCTTCCAGTATTCGACGTTCGGGGTGCCGGGACTGGGCCTCAAGCGCGGCTTGGGCGAGGATCTCGTCATCGCGCCGTATGCGACGGGGCTCGCATCGATGTACGCGCCGCGCGCGGCCGCCGCGAATTTCGCCCGCATCGAGGCGCTCGGCGGGCGCGGTCGCTATGGCTTCTACGAGGCGCTCGACTTCACCCGGCTGCGCGTTCCCGAAACCGGCCCGGTCGCGCTCGTTCGGGCGTACATGGCCCATCACCAGGGAATGACGCTCGGCGCGCTCGCCAACGTGCTCCTCGATTCGACGCTCCGCCGCAAATTCGATCGCGCGCCGCTGATCCGCGCGTCGGGCATTCTGCTGCAGGAGACACGGCATCGTGATGCATCCGTCGCGCTGCCGCATGCCGATCAGGAGGTGGCGATCGTCGACGATGGGCGGCTCGCCTTCGAAGAGCGCGTGCACTCGCCGCACCTGCCGCGGCCGTCGACGCAACTGCTCGCCAACGGCCGCTATGCGGTGATGGTGACTGCCGCCGGCGCCGGCTACAGCCTGTGGCGCGACGTCGCCGTGACCCGCTGGCGTGAGGATCCGACGTGCGACGACCACGGCAGCTTCATCTATCTGCGCGACGCGGCGGATGGTCGCGTGTGGTCGGCCGGGTACCAGCCAACCTGCATCGAGCCGTCGCGCTACGAAGTGGCGTTCCACGAGGATCGCGTGCGCATCGTCCGGCAGGACGGGTCGCTCGAAACGACGCTCGAGGTCATCGTGTCCGCGGAGGACGACGCGGAGATTCGCCGCGTGACGTTGCGCAACCTCGGCACCGGCATGCGGGAGATCGAAATCACGTCGTACGCGGAGATCACGCTGGTGCCGCCCGCGACCGACCTGTCGCATCCTGCATTCTCGAACCTCTTCGTGCGCAGCGAATTCGTGCCGCAGGTGAGCGGGCTCCTGTTTTCGCGCCGCCCGCGCGCGGTGACGGATCGTCCGCTGCATGCGGCGCACGTGGTCGCCGTGGACGGTGGCACGGGCCTCGAATTCGAGAGCGACCGCGCCCGTTTCCTCGGTCGCGGCCGGACCGTTCATGCACCGCTCGCCGTCACCGAAGGCAGGCCGCTCACGAACACGACGGGTGCCGTGCTCGACCCCATCGCCAGCCTGCGCGTGCGCGTCGTCGTTGCGGCGGGCGCGAAGGTGCAGGTCGCATTCGCCACGATGATCGCGGCCACGCGGGAAGCGGCGCTCGATCTCGCCGACAAGTACCATGATCCCGCGGCCTACGACCGCGCATCGTC
>DASSEA010000426.1:0-3249 GCA_035696805.1 Casimicrobiaceae bacterium | reverse complement strand
CGTGCTCTGCGAACGGGTCTGGGTTCTTGAAAGCGCGTATGGATGCGGCCATGGAGAAATCACCGAAATCCTGGATCGACTGCTTCGTGCCAGGCTGTTCGTTGTAGAGGGTGCGGATCTGGTTTGGCAAGCCAAGCAGATGTTTGCATCGGGGAAAGCAGACTTTGCGGACTGCCTCATCGAGCGGCTTGGCAACGCCGCCGGCTGTGACCATACAGTGACATTCGATCGCGTCGCAGCTAGGAACGCCGGTATGCGCCTTCTGGAATCCAGAAATGCCTGACTTGCCTGCGCCCACCGCTCGCCGGCTGCCGTTCCTCGTCCGGATGAACCTCCTCCCCGCCGCATGGCGTGGACGGCGTCCGCGCGAGGGGATGATCGAGAATCGGCCCGTACTCACGTTCTTCTCGCATGTGGTGCTCGCGATCGGCATCGCGATCGTCGCGCTGCCGATCTACATCACGTTCGTCGCCTCGACGCTTGCACCCGACGAGGTGCTGCAGTCGCCGATGCCGATGCTGCCGGGCTCGCACCTGATCCAGAACTACGCGCAGGTGCTGCTGCAGGGTGCCGGCACGAACGTCACGTCCGCGCCCGTCGGCCGGATGATGTTCAACAGCCTCGTCTCGGCGCTGGTGATCTCGATCGGCAAGATCGCCATTTCGCTGCTGTCCGCCTTCGCGATCGTCTATTTCCGATTTCCGTTTCGCGCGCTGGCCTTCTGGATGATCTTCGTCACGCTGATGCTGCCCGTCGAGGTGCGCATCCTGCCGTCGTACAAGGTCGTGTCCGACCTGCATCTGATCGACACGTACGCCGGCCTCACGCTGCCGCTGATCGCATCCGCGACGGCGACATTCCTGTTTCGCCAGTTCTTCCTGACGATTCCCGACGAACTCGCCGAAGCCGCGCGCATCGACGGCGCCGGTCCGATGCGTTTCTTCTGGGACGTCGTCGTCCCGCTGTCGCGACCCAATATTGCCGCGCTGTTCGTGATCCTGTTCATATTCGGCTGGAACCAGTACCTGTGGCCGCTCCTCGTCACGACCGATGAATCGATGTACACGACGGTGATCGGCATCAAGCGCATGATTGCGGGCGGCGAAGCGGCGACCGAGTGGAATCTCGTCATGGCCACCGCAATGCTCGCGCTCCTGCCGCCGGCGCTCGTCGTCATCTTGATGCAGAAGTGGTTCGTCAAGGGCCTCGTGGACTCGGAAAAGTAGATGGCCAAGGTCGACTTGCGCAACGTCACCAAGCGCTACGGCACGCTCGAGGTCATTCACGGCATCGACATGCAGGTCGCCGACGGCGAGTTCATCGTCATCGTGGGTCCGTCCGGCTGCGGCAAGTCGACGCTGTTGCGGATGGTCGCCGGCCTCGAACCGATCACCGGCGGCGAAATTGCAATCGGCGATCGCGTCGTCAACCGCCTCGAACCGAAGGATCGCGACATCGCGATGGTGTTCCAGAACTACGCGCTCTATCCGCACATGAGCGTCTTCGACAACATGGCGTACGGGCTGCGCATCCGCGGCCTTGCGAAAGCGGACGTCGCCGAACGCGTCAAGCGCGCCGCCGACATCCTCGAACTCGATCCGCTGCTCGCGCGGACGCCGCGGCAGCTTTCGGGCGGTCAGCGTCAGCGGGTCGCGATGGGACGCGCAATCGTTCGCGAGCCCGCGGTATTCCTGTTCGACGAGCCGCTGTCCAACCTCGACGCCAAGCTTCGCGTGCAGATGCGTTTCGAGATCCAGAAGCTGCACCGGCGGTTGAGCACGACGAGCCTCTACGTGACGCACGACCAGGTCGAAGCGATGACGCTGGCACAACGGATGGTGGTGATGAACGCCGGTCGCGCCGAGCAGATCGGCTCGCCGATGGAGGTCTACGAAGATCCGCAGACGCTGTTCGTTGCCGGGTTCATCGGTTCCCCGTCGATGAACTTCCTGCCCGGAAAGGCGAATGGCGACGGGCGTATCGCGCTCGAACACGGCGGCGAGGCGCGCACGTCGCGTGCTGCGCTCGAACACGGCCGCGCAGTGACGATCGGCATTCGTCCGGAACACCTGGTGCCGTGCGGCGAGCGTGAAGCCTTCGTCTCCGGACCGGTGGAAATGGTCGAACAACTCGGCGCCGATGCGCTCGTGCACATTGGATACGGCGGCAGCGCCATTGTCGCGCGGGTGCCGCACGGGACGTCGCCGAACGTCGGCTCGACGTTCTGTGCTGCAGCCGATCCGGCGCGCGTGTTCGCGTTCGACGCCGCGAGCGGCCGTCGACTGTCCTGAACGGCGATTGCGATGTGCGGGCTTCCTGCGTGGCCGTATCCTAAGCTCGCCGCGCACCGTGGCGCGGGCAAGCTCGCGCCGGAAAACACGCTGGCGTCGCTGCGCCTCGGTCATGCGCACGGCTACCGGATGGTCGAGATCGACGTGAAGCTATCCGCAGACGGTGTCGCGTTCCTGCTGCACGACGCCACGCTTGATCGAACGACGAACGCCGTCGGGCGCGCCGATGGGCTGTCGTGGCGCGAACTCTCGCAACTCGACGCGGGCGCGTGGCATTCGCCTCCGTATGCCGGCGAACCACTCGCGACGCTTGCCGCCGTTGCGAGATGGACGCGCGCCAACGATGTCGCCGTCAACATCGAGATCAAGCCCACCCCCGGCCGCGAGCGTGAAACGGGCGCTGCCATTGCGCTTGACGCGAAGGCGCTGTGGGCCGGCGCCGACGTTAAGCCGCTGCTGTCGTCCTTCTCGGAGATCGCGCTCGAGGCCGCGCGCGACGCTGCACCCGAGTTGTCGCGCGCCTGGCTGATCGAACAATGGCAGGACGATTGGCGCGAGCACGTGATGCGCCTCGCCTGCGTCGCGATGGATGTCAAGCACACGGTGATGACGCGCGAGCGAGTCGATCAATTTCACGCCGGCGGCGTGCGCGTCGCCGCGTGGACCGCCAACGATCCGGCGCGCGTTGGCGACCTGCTCGCGTGGGGCGTCGATACGGTGATCACCGACGCCGTCGACGTCATTCCCGCGCGCGACGGTGCCCTGACGACGCACCCGCCACCATGACGAACGCAGCCGAAACGCGCGCGGCGGTCATCATCGAAAGCCTGCGCGACTACGCGGTGTTAACGCTGGACCCTGCCGGCATCATCCAGACGTGGAACTCCGGGGCAAGAAAGATCTTTGGCTACGAGGCCGCTGAAATCGTCGGCCAACACGTCGCGACGCTGTTCCCGCC
>DASSEA010000425.1:0-3657 GCA_035696805.1 Casimicrobiaceae bacterium | reverse complement strand
CGCGGTCCGGTGCCTCCTTCGCCGACCGTGCTCGCGTCGGCGAGCGGCACGACCTCGATGCCGGGCGATGCGCGCAAGCCGCGCCCGTCGTCGCTGTCGACGAGGACGAGCACGAGCGTTTCCGATGCGCCGAATCCGTTGACGATCGTCATCCCCGTCTGCCGTTTCCACTCGTCGCGCAGGCTCGACGGCAGCGCTTCCCCGGCGGAGACGCACAGGCGCACGCCGCATTGCGCGAGCTGCCCGGCGAGTCCTTCCTTCAGCAGGTTGCGGTAGAGCGACGGCACGCTGAACAGCACGTTCGCGCGCCGCGCGGCGACGCTCGCGACGACGCCCTGCGCCGTCGGCCATTGCGGATCGAGGATCACCGTCGCGCCGAGCTTCAGGCCGGTGAAGATGCAGTTCGCGAGCGGATACGAGAAGAACAGCTTCGAGCTCGCGTAGATCCGGTCGTCGCCGGTGAGGCCGAGCCGCTCGCGCCCGATGCGCTCGATCTCGCGCGCGATCCGCTGCGGATGCACGACCGCTTTCGGCCGCCCGCTTGTCCCCGACGAATGCACCCAGAGCGCCGGGTCTTCCGATTGCATCGGCGCGGGAGAACACGGCGCGGCAGCGAGGAGCGCCACACGCCACGACGCAAGCGGCACGATCTCGGCATTCCAGGGCGCCGGCGTGTCGTCGGCGTTCTCGGCAAGGATGTAGCGGAATCCGGCCGCGTCGAGAATGGCGCGCCATTCGATCGCGGGCACGCGCGGATTGACGCCGACGGCGACCCCGCCCGCCCAGATCACGCCGAAATACGCAACGACCCAGTCGATGCCGTCGGGCAGCTTGATCGCCACCCGATCGCCGCGCGCGACGCCGCGCGCACGCCACGCGGACGCCGCCCGCGCCACGCGATCGCGCAAGGCGCCGCGCGTCAGCTGCGCGTCGCCACAGACGAGCGCGACGCGATCGTCGGCATGACCGGTCAGCACCAGCGCGGCCGCATTCATCGTCACGGCGGGCATCGCGGCCGTTGCAGCGACGTCGGGCTCCTCGGCGCCGAGCCAGCCCGGCTTGCCCGCGCGCCAGCGCGCGTACTCGGTCGTCAGCATCGCGCAGTGCTCGCGCTCTTCCGCAGCGAGTTCGCGATACAGTTCCTGGCCCGCAGAGCCGGCGGCCGCGCTCGCAGCGCTCGCCTCGAAGAACTCGGCGGCGCGCTGCTCCATGCCGATCGCGATGGCGAACAGATCGTCCGCGTCGCCGACGCGGCGCGGAACGCCCGCGAACACCGCTGCGCAGTCGATCGCGCACGCGTCGTACACCGGCGTCATGTCGACGTGGTAGCGCCGCGCGAGCGTATCCATGTGCTGGCGCTCCATGCCCGCGAAGCGGCCGAACAGTTCGCGCAGCGTTTCATCGGCCGTGCTCGCCGCGGCGCGGTGATAGAACGCCTGGCCGCCGAGCTCGATCTCGAACGCCTTGCGCACGGCGCCCATCGCCGTCGCGTCATCGACCGGGCCGGGCTCGAAACGCTCGAGCGCTGCCCCGCACAGCGGGCAGCCGCCGTACGGAAACGCGAAGCCCTCGCTCAACTTCGCGCACGACGTGCAACGCCAGCGCAGCGTCGCCTCTGCGCAGCAGATATACGCTTCGCCGTCGTCATCGAGCGGCGAGTGACATTTCGGGCAGAGCATCGCTTCGACTTTCATGAGGTGGGCGCCAGTTCGAGCGCGCGCGGCGGCACGAACGCGTCGACGTCGGCTGCATTGGGCGGCCACGCGGTGCGCCCTTGTTGCAGGTAGGTTGCAATGGCGCGCGCCGCACGGCGCCCGGCGCTCATCGCCAGGATGACCGTCGCCCCACCGGTGACGATGTCGCCGCCGGCGAACACGCCGGGAAGATTGGTCGCCTGCGTCGCCTCGTCGGCGATCACGTAGCCCTTGGAGCTCAGCGCCAGGTCGCGCGTCGCCCGGCCGACGATCGGGTTCGCTTTCGTGCCGAGCGCGTAGATCACCGTGTCGCACGGCCACTCGACAAATTCGCCCAGCGGCACGGGCGCTCGCCGTCCGCGTGCGTCCGGTTCGCCGAGCGCCATTTTCTGCACGCGGAGCGCGCGGACGTTGCCGGCATCGTCGACGAGGATCGCGTCGGGCGCGTGCAGGAACGAGAACTCGACGCCTTCCTCGCGCGCGTGCCGCAATTCCTCGACGCGCGCCGGCGCTTCGGCTTCGGTGCGGCGGTACACGCAGCGCACCGACGCCACGCCGAGCCTCCGCGCGACGCGCAGGCAGTCCATCGCCGTGTTGCCGGCGCCGATGACGACGACGTTGTCACCGAGGCCGAGCGGCGTATCGCGGTACGGGAACTGGTCGCCACCCATCAGGTTGACGCGCGTCAGGAATTCGTTCGCCGAAAACACCTGGCCCGCCGACTCGCCGGGGATGCCGAGGAACGTCGGTGCGCCCGCGCCTGCGGCGATGAACACGGCGTCGTAGCCCATCGCGCTCATCAGCTTGTCGATCGTGAACGTCTTGCCGATGACCTTGTTGGTCTCGAAGCGCACGCCGAGGTCCGCAAGCCTTTTCACTTCGCGCTCGATGATGTCGCGCGGCAGCCGGAACGACGGGATCCCGTACCGCAGCACGCCGCCGACGACGTGCAGCGCCTCGTAGACGGTCACTTCCGCGCCGTACTTGACGAGGTCTGCCGCCGCCGAGAGGCCGCCCGGGCCCGAGCCGACGACCGCGACGCACCCGAGCGAGCGCTCGAAGCGCGGCGGCTCGACCGCTGCGGGGCGCGCGTGATCGCCGACGAAGCGCTCGAGGCGACCGATCGCGACCGGCTCCATCTTCGCCTTCACGAGCACGCACTGCGCTTCGCACTGGCGCTCCTGCGGGCACACGCGTCCGCACACCGACGGGAAGATGCTCGACTCGTGGATCGTCGCGACCGCCGCGTTGACGTTGCGCACCAGCAGATGCCGGATGAAGCGCGGAATGTCGATCTCGACCGGACAGCCGTCGATGCACGTGGGCTTCGCGCACTGGATGCAGCGTTCCGCTTCGCGCAGCGCCGCCGCCCAGCCATAGCCCAGGTTCACTTCGCCGAAATGCCGCGACCGCTCGACCGGATCGCGCTCCGGCATCTTCACCTGGTGCCGTTCGAGCGCTGCGTACTTCTTGTACGTCCGCTTGCCGTCCACGATCAGCTTCTGCTCGAGGCTGCAGACGTGCGCCTGGTCCTCGCGCGCTTTCGTTTCCTCGCGCTGGAAGCGCTTCTGGCGCGCGATCAACTCCGGGAAGTCGATCTGGTGCGCGTCGAAATCGGGACCGTCGACGCAGGCGAACTTGACGGTGCCGCCGACGGTGACGCGGCATGAGCCGCACATGCCCGTTCCGTCGACCATCACCGTATTGAGCGACACGAGCGTTTTCACGCCATGCGGCCGCGTCGTTTCCGCGCACGCCTGCATCATCGGCATCGGTCCGATGGCGACGACGAGATCCGGGCGCTCGCGCGCGAGCAGTTCGCCGAGCGCCGCGGTGACGAAACCGTGTCGGCCCGCACTGCCGTCGTCGGTGCAGACGATCAGTTCGTCGCTCCATTGGGCGAGCCGTTCCCGCCAGAACACGAGGTCCGCGCTGCGAAAGCCGACGATGCACGTCGTCCGAT
>DASSEA010000424.1:0-7918 GCA_035696805.1 Casimicrobiaceae bacterium | reverse complement strand
ATTTCGGGTCTCCGGTGTGTTGCGAGGGTCAAGGTGGCGCCGATCTTGCAGTCGACGCGGCCGACGCGTTCTCGAGCCGGCGAGCTGCGCGAAACGACCGAAGGTGTTAACAGCGCTCGCGCACGACTATTCGATTCGATGCGCAAGAAAGGGGCGGGGCCCGTTGATTTTGTCTTCGCTGGACCTCGCGCCTGAAGCGTTACTGCCTGACGATATCGACCGAGATCTCGACCGCCGGAATCGTGCCTCGATTCTCGAGCCAGTGGAGGGTGTTTCTGTCCTCGGGCCAGCCCACTCCCGGCCCGTAATCCGTCGAGACTCCATTGCGATGATCCGTGATCGTTCCTTGCAGGATGTAGACGGTGCGGGGTCGGTTCTTGTGGTCGTGAAGGGGTCGGAAGACGCCGCCGGGTTCGATGATCACCCTGCGCATTCGAAGCTGGTGCCCTGCCATGCCCTCGATTTCAGGACCGAGATCGACCGTTGCAAGCAACTCCACCGTGACACCTTTCGTTTCAGGTGCCGCCTGTTCATCGCTCATCGCACTTTCCTTTGCGAAATTCCGGGGCGTGGAAGGTAATCCGCGCGCGTTCCGCTGTTCGCGTGCGTCCTAGAAGACCCAGAGCGCCGGCGGCGGCAGTTCGAGCCAGTGCGGGCCGGCGGCGAGCGGCTCGTCGCCGTATGCCCGCAGGCGTTCCTTGCCGAGCGCAAACAGATGTTCCCACTTGTCGCCGAGATACATCGACGTCGTGAGTTCCGCTTGCAGCCGATTATCTCCGGGGCCGTGTGCGATGCGAATGCGCTCGAGGCGAATCATCCCGGTGCCTTCGCTCCCCGTCGTAGCGCCGGCTTTGGCCGTCCCCCAAAGCCGCCAGCCGTCGCCTTCGAGCAATGCGGCGCCGTCGCGCACCTCGGCAACACGACCGGGCAACCGGTTGTTGCTCCCCATGAAGTCCGCGACGAAAAGCGTGTCGGGGCTGCCGTACATCTGCTGGGGCGTCCCTTGCTGCTCGATGCGGCCGCCGTTCAAAAGCAGGATGCGATCGGACATCGCGAGGGCTTCACCTTGATCGTGCGTCACGCATAGCGCGGAAAGGTTCATGCGCACGATCAGTTCGCGCAGCCACGCGCGCGCCTCCTCGCGCAGCTTGGCATCCAGATTCGACAGCGGCTCGTCGAGCAGGATGACCGGCGGGTTGTAGACGAGCGCACGCGCGAGCGCCACGCGCTGCTGCTGGCCACCCGAGAGCTGGTGCGGG
Source organism: Casimicrobiaceae bacterium (assembly GCA_035696805.1). Taxonomy (GTDB): domain Bacteria; phylum Pseudomonadota; class Gammaproteobacteria; order Burkholderiales; family Casimicrobiaceae; genus VBCG01. The sequence goes on along the minus strand of DASSEA010000424.1, from coordinate 6,659 downwards.
AACCGCTGCGCCAGGTGTCCCAGCGACAATTGCTCGAGTGCGCGCGTCACGCGGGCCTTGGCATCGGCGGCCGCAACGTTGCGCACGCGCAGACCGTAGCCGACGTTGTCGAAGACGGTCTTGTGCGGCCACAGCGCGTACGACTGGAAGACGAGACCGAGATTTCGGGACTCGGCCGGCACGTCGACGCGGCGTGTTCCGTCGAACACGACGTTGTCGCCGATGCGAATCACGCCCTGATCGGGCACTTCGAGGCCCGCGACGGCACGCAGCAGCGTCGTCTTGCCGCTGCCCGACGGCCCGAGCAGCGAGACCACTTCGCCGCGATCGAGCGTCATCGTGACGCCCTTCAGGATCGCGTTGTCGCCGTAGCGAAGGTACAGATTCTCGACCGTCAGTTCAGCCATCGTTTGTCCTAGTTGCGGAGTTTCACGCCGAAGCGCAGCGCGAACGCGAGTCCGATGAATACGAGCACGATGTTGATCAGCGACAGCGCGGCGACGACGTCGATTGCGCCGCCCTGCCACAACGAAACGAGCTGTGCGCCGATCACCTCGGTACCTGGCGCGAGCAGATACACGCCGGTCGAGTATTCGCGCTCGAAGATCATGAACACGAGGAGCCACGAACCGAGCAGGCCATGGCGTATCAGCGGCAACGTGATTTCGCGTGATATGCGGCCGCGACGCGCGCCGACGCTTCGCGCGGCCTCCTCGAGTTCGGTGCTGACCTGTAGCAGCGACGACGAGATCAGGCGCATGCCGTATGCAAGCCAGACGACGCTGTAGGCGAGCCACATGCTGAAAATCGTCTTGCGCAGCGGGGTGAGCGGCGGGAAGAACAGGAACACCCACAGGAACGCGAGGCCGATCAGCAGGCCCGGCACTGCACGCGGCAGGAGAACGAGGTAATCGACGATGCGCGACCAGCCGTCATTGCGACGATGCGTCGCGAATCCGATCGCCGTGTAACACGCCACGGTGATGGCGCCGCCGACCGTTCCGATCAGCACCGTGTTCCAGATCGCGCGGATGTGCGTGGGCTCGTCGAACACCGCGCGGAAATTGTCGAGCGTGAAGGCGTCGGCGAGGCGCACGCCGAAGCCCCAGTTGGTGACGAACGCGCGCAACGCAATACCGGTCAACGGCACGATGACGCTCGCCAACAGCCACGCGGCGACCAGCGCGATCGCGAGCCATTTCCAGCGACCGAGCGGAAGATCCCGAATGCGCCCGGCCTTGCCCTTGATCGTCGCATACCGTCGCACGTTCTGCAGCAGGCGTCGCTGGAGGAGCACGAGCGGTATCGTCATCGCGACGATGCATACGGCAACCGCGGCCATCAGGTGATACGACGGCGTACCGAGCTTGTTCGTCAACTTGTACAGGTACGTCGACATGACGAGGTGCCCCTCGGGATCGCCGAGGACGAGCGGCAACCCGAAGAGTTCGATGCCGAGGAAGAACACCAGCACGGCGGAGAACAGCAGCGCGGGCATGATGAGCGGCAGGCTTACCGTGATCGCGACCCGAAACGGTGATGCGCCAGAGATGCGTGCGGCTTCCTCTACGTCCGAGCCGAGGCTCTTGAGCGCCGACGACGCGTAGATGTATACGTTGGGAACGTGCGTCAGGCCCGCGATCACCGCCATCCCCGCGAGCGAGTAGAGTCCCCACGGCGCGGCGCCGAAGAGTTCGGTCGCCCATATCGAATAGAAACCGACGGGACCTGCCGCGACGACGTAACCGAACGACAGCACCATTGGCGACACGAAACTCGGCACGAGAATCAGCGGCTCGATCCACCGCTTGCCGGGAAAATCGGTGCGTTCCATCACGAACGCCAGCACGGCGCCCAGCGGCACCGCAATGAGCGTCATGCCGGTGGCGATCAGCAGCGAGTTGGCGAGCGCGGTCCAGAAATCGGCGTCCGCGAAGATGAACGCATAGGCGTCGACGCCGACGTGCTTGATCGCGTCGAAGAACGGTGCGGACAGGAAGCTCTGGTAGACGATCAGCGACAACGGTGCAAGGACCGCCGCGGCCGTCAGCGCGATCGTCAGCGCGCGCGGCAGAGCAGTCAGTACGCCGCTCCGTGCGCGCGGCGCAGCGACGCTTACTCGCGCATCCGCCAGCGTCGCCATGGCCTGAAGTGTCGGAGGGAAAACGCGGCGGCGTTCGTCACCGCCGCAGGGCCAACCGCCGCTACTTTCCGGCGGCTGCGAGGGTCGTCTTCCAGGCGCTCAGGAACTCCAGGCGCTTCTTGGGATCCAGGTACGTGACGATTTCGGAACTGACCGGAATCGGCTTCACGTTGTTGCCGAGCTGCTTGTTGAGCGAGGCAGCCGTGTATTCGGCGTCGACGTCGTTGCGGATCGCGAACAGCTCGACGTCGCTGCCGATCAGCTTCTGGCCCCGGGCCGACAGGATGTAATCGGTCCATACCTTGGCGGCGTTCGGGTTCTTCGCCTGCTTGCCGATGAACATTACGCGCGACAGCACCAGCGTGTAATCCTTGGGCAGCACGACGCCGAGGTTCGGATCCTTCTTCGCGCGTACGAGCGCGTACGAACCGAGCACGTTGTAGCCGAGCAGGTGCTCGCCGGACGACACCTTCTCGAGCATGTTCCCCGTGCTCGAATAGACGCGGTAACTCGTCGCTCCGAAGCCTTTCTCGAGATCGTTCATGCCGGGGAAATACTTCGTGTCCTGGACGACGAACATGAATCCGACGCCGCTTTTCTCGATGTCGTACGTCGTGACCTTGCCCTTGAACTTGTCGGTCTTGGTCGAGAGCAGCTTGGCGAACGCCGCATGATCCTGGGGCACTTCGTCGGCGGTGACGAGGCGCTTGTTGTAGATGAAGACCGCGGGCTCGTACGTCGTGCCGTAAGCCTGGTTCTTGTACACGGCCCACGCCGGAAGCTTCGCGGCTTCCGGTGACGCGTACGACAGCGCCTGGCCATCGTCGACGAGTTTGACCTGCAGATCCATCGCGGAGCTCCACATGACGTCCGCGCCGCCCTGGCCCGACGCCGCCTCGGCGATGAAGCGGTTGTACATCTCGGTGGAGTTCATGTCGTTGTACTCGACCTTGATGTCCGGATACAGCGCATTGAAATCCTTGATCAGCGGCTGTGCCGCCTTCGTGTCGAGCGCGCTGTAGATGACCACCTTGCCTTCCTTTTTTGCAGCGGCGACCGTCTGCGCGTAGTCGGCCGGATAGCCTGCCGGAATGTTCTGCGCGAGGACCGGCGCGGCGATCGCCAACAGCGCGGCAACAGCAAGGCGTAGCAACATGACACTCTCCTCCGGTATAGGTCGTCGTCACCAGTGCATGCCAACGGCGAGAACGGCGACGACACTCCCGGCTATTCTATGCGTAAACCGAAAGAAGCTGCTTTCGCCATCAACCGCGCTTTCGGAAGCGAGGGTGTAGTCTGCACGCGTCGCGACTTTCAGGTCACGCATGCAAGGATCGGATTTCCGGCAATGGATCGGGCGAACCGAGTCACGCGAGGATCATGTGACCGCAACCCCGATCGCGGCCCTCGCGGCGACGCTCGATCGCGATGATCCGCTGCCGAATCGCGGCGATCCGTTGCCGCCGCTTTGGCATTGGCTTTTCTTCCTCCCGCTGGCGCGACAATCGGAGCTCGGTCGCGACGGCCATCCCGCGCGCGGCGCCTTCTTGCCACCGGTCCCGTTGCCGCGCCGCATGTGGGCCGGCGGCCGCCTGCGATTCCTGCAGCCGCTTCGCGTGGGCGAGCGCATCGAGCGGACGTCGCGGATCGTCGACGTCACGACGAAGGAAGGGCGCTCGGGATCACTCGTGTTCGTCGTCGTTCGCCATGAAATTGCCGGCGAGCGCGGTGCGGCGATCGTCGAGGAACACGACATCGTCTATCGCGACGCGCCAGACGCGGGCTCCGCGACACCACCGGCCGCGCGGGCGCCCGCCGACGCCGTGTGGACGCGCACCCTCGTTCCCGACGACGTCCTGCTGTTCCGCTATTCCGCGTTGACGTTCAACGGCCACCGGATCCACTACGATCGTCGCTACGTCACCGAAGTCGAGGGTTATCCGGGGCTCGTCGTGCATGGGCCTTTGATCGCCACGCTGCTCGTCGATCTCCTGCGCCGCCATCGACCGGAGGCGACGATCGGCGCGTTCGAGTTTCGCGCCCGCAGCCCGCTGTTCGACGGTACGCCGTTCACAGTCAACGGACGCGTCGCTGACGACGCGCCACGAGTCGCGCTGTGGGCGGCGAACGCTCTCGGCGAATTGGCGATGGACGCAACGGCGACTCTCGCATAGCTTCGGTCCAACCAGGTCAGCGCCATGCGAGACACCGCCGACGACCACCCCGAGCTGCGCGCAGCCATGCGCGAACTGTGCGCGGAATTCCCCGACGAGTATTTTCGCAGGATCGACGCGGAACACGCTTACCCCGACGCCTTCGTCGATGCGCTGATGCGCGCGGGCTGGCTGGCGGCGATGATTCCCGAGGAATACGGCGGCCCGGGCCTCGGGCTCACCGCTGCGTCGGTGATCATGGAAGAGATCAATCGCAACGGCGGCAACGCCGCCGCCGTGCACGGCCAGATGTACAACATGGGCACGTTGCTGCGCAACGGAAGCGAAGCGCAGAAGCGGCGCTATCTGCCCGCGATCGCGGCGGGCGAATTGCGCATCCAGTCGATGGCCGTCACCGAACCGACGACCGGCACGGATACCACGAAGATCAAGACCGTCGCCGTGCGGCGCGGCGACCGATACGTCGTCAACGGCCAGAAGGTGTGGATATCGCGCGTTCAGCATTCCGACCTGATGATTCTGCTGGCCCGGACGACGCCGCTCTCCGACGTCGCGAAGAAATCGGAGGGCATGTCGATTTTCATCGTCGACCTGCGCGATGCAATCGGGCATGGCTTGACCGTGCAGCCCATCGCGAACCTGGTCAATCACGAAACGAACGAACTCTTCTTCGACAATCTCGAAATCCCGGCCGAGAACCTGATCGGCGAGGAGGGCCGCGGCTTCAGGTACATCCTCGACGGTCTCAATGCGGAGCGCACGCTGATCGCGGCCGAATGCATCGGCGACGGCTACTGGTTCATCGAGCGCGCGGTGAAGTACGCGAACGAGCGCGTCGTCTTCGACCGGCCGATCGGCCGCAACCAGGGCGTGCAGTTTCCGATCGCGGACGCCTACATCGCGATCGAGGCCGCGAATCTGATGCGTTACCGCGCATGCGAATTGTTCGACGCGGGCAAGCCGAGCGGCGCGCACGCGAACATGGCCAAATATCTCGCCGCGAAAGCGTCGTGGGAAGCGGCCAACGTCTGCATGCAGACGCACGGCGGTTTCGGGTTTGCGAACGAGTACGACATCGAACGCAAGTTTCGCGAGACGCGGCTCTACCAGGTAGCGCCGATTTCGACGAACCTGATCTTCGCCTACGTCGCCGAGCACGTGCTCGGATTGCCGCGATCGTTCTGATGCGGTGTCGTTCGGTGTCGGAGGTTTAACTATTCGAGCGCGTTCCCGGCGCGGCGCGACGGCCGATGACAATGACTGCAACTTCGACACCGGGTGACGCGCGGCCGCTCGACGGCATCACCGTCGTCACGCTCGAGCATGCGATCGCGGCGCCGTTCTGCACGCGGCAGCTCGCCGATCTCGGCGCGCGCGTCATCAAGATCGAACGACCGGGCGTCGGCGATTTTGCGCGAGCCTACGACGAGCGGGTCAACGGGCTGGCATCGCATTTCGTATGGACCAATCGATCGAAGGAGAGCCTGACGCTCGACGTCAAGCATCCCGATGGGCAGTCGATCCTGCGCCGGCTGATCCTCGAGCGCGCCGACGTCGTCGTGCAGAATCTCGCGCCGGGTGCGGCGGCGCGGCTCGGTGTTTCCCATGAAGCGCTCGCGAGCGAGAAACCCAGGCTGATCGTCTGCGATATCTCGGGCTACGGCAGCGACGGCCCGTACCGTGACAAGAAGGCGTACGACCTCCTGATCCAGGCCGAATCAGGATTCCTGTCGGTGACGGGAACGCAGGACGAGCCGGTCAAGGCCGGCTGCTCGATCGCCGACATCGCGGCGGGAATGTACGCGTACAGCAACATCCTGGCGGCCCTCATCGAGCGTGATCGCACCGGGCAGGGCGCGCGCCTCGACGTGTCGATGCTCGAAAGCATGGTCGAATGGATGGGCTTTCCACTGTATTACGCGTTCGACGGCGCGGACCCGCCGCCGCGCGCCGGTGCGGCGCATGCGACGATCTATCCGTACGGACCGTTTCCGACCGGCGACGGCAAGACCGTCATGCTGGGCTTGCAGAACGAGCGCGAATGGACTGCATTCTGCCGTGACGTGCTCGAGCAACCTGCGCTCGCGAGCGATCCGCGGTTTGCAACCAACTCGCGACGGACCGAGGCGCGATCGGAACTTCGTGCGATGATCGTTTCGGTGTTCTCGCGATTGTCTGCGGAGCAGGTCGTCGCGCGACTCGACGCAGCGCAGATTGCGAACGCGCGCGTCAACGACATGCACGACGTGTGGAATCACGCGCAGTTGCTTGCGCGCAACCGCTGGACCGATGTGGCGACAACGGTCGGCCGCATTCCTGCCCTCCTGCCGCCAGGACAATCG
>DASSEA010000423.1:0-2436 GCA_035696805.1 Casimicrobiaceae bacterium | reverse complement strand
GCAATCCGGTTTTGCGCCTGCAGCGCGAGGCCCAGGTTGTTCGATGCGGTCGCATGGCGCGGTGCGAGCGAGATCGTGCGGCGATACGCGGCGATCGCGTCGTCGTTGCGATCGAGGGCCGCCAGCGCGAGTCCGAGATTGTTGTGAAACTCGGGTTCGCCGGGGACCTGCGCGGTCGATCGTTCGAGCAGCGGCAATGCCTCGGCGAAGCGCATGCGCTGGAACAGCACGACGCCGAGGTAGTGCAGCGCGAGCGGATGGTTCGGATCGATGCCCAGCGCCTCTCGGTAGGCGCGCTCGGCGCCGTCGATGTCGCCTGCGCGATGCAGAGTGACGCCCCGCTGCGCGAGGGGCAGCGCTGACTGCATTGCATTCGCGCTCGGTCCTGACGCAGGTGTTGTCACCGGCGTTGCGGTGGGCGCCGATCCCAGGGCGCCATGGCATTGCTTGTACCGCTTGCCGCTGCCGCACGGACACCGGTCGTTTCTTCCCACGGCGGGGCCGCTCGCAATTGCCGCCTCGGCGCGCGCAAGGAGCGCGCGCGCTTCCCCATCGGAGGGCAGGACGGCAAATCGTCTCCGCGCGAGTGCCGCAGCCGCACGCCATTGGCCGAGCGCGACGCAGTTGCGGAGCAACTGGCCGAGCTGCACGGAGCGAGCGATCGCGTCCGAAAAGGTTGCGGAAAGATCGGCCAGCTCCGGCTCGGGGACGACGCGGCAGAAGTTGTAGAGGCCATGGAAGCCGAACGGCAACGCGATCGGATACGCCGCTTCGAACGCGAAGCGATCGGCGAGCGCATCGTCGGCGTAACGAATCCCGTAGTCACGCTCGAGCAGCGGCCGATGTGCGCGCCCGATCGTGATGTCCTCGGCCTCGACCAGCTGGATGCGCGGATCCTGCAGCGCTTCGAGCAGCTTGAGCGAGCGCAGCGAAAACCCGCCGTTGCCGACGCGCATGCCGTCGTTGAACCAGAACCACTTCGCGCCGATGTAATCGCACTCGAGGAATGCGGGATCGAACGCCGCCGGATTCACGACGTAGCCATCCCACTGGATCAGGAGCACGTGGGCAGTCGCCACGTACGTCAACAGCGACTTCAGGACGAAATTCGAATAGGCCTCGCGCGAGGCAAGCGGCGCGATGCGACGCACCTCGATGCCTTGCGGAACGTGCAGGTCTGCCGGGATTTCATCGGTCACGAATACGGTGGCCGCGAAACGCAACGAGGCGCGTGAGCGAACGAGCGCGCGTACGGCAAGCGCGTGATTGACCGTATCCACGCACGCGAGCGTGACGGACGGGAGCTCGCGCATTCAGGCAGCGACGGCGACCGGCGTGGTCGGCGTTGAGGATCGCTGGCGCACGTACCACGCGTGCAGCACGAGGACCGTCCAGACGAGCGCGAGCGGCACGAGGTGCAGCAGCGCGCGATTGATCGTCGTTTGATCGCTGACCCAGTTGCGCGCATTCGTGAATGCGAACGCGACGAGCAGGAACAGCGCGCCGGCGCCGACGGTCACCGATAGCGATGCGAGTGCGGGTGCGCGAAGATCCTTCCATCCGATGACGGTCGCCGCGATGGTCACGTACCAGGCGAGGTGCCAGTTTCCGAGGAGGAACAGGCTCGCGACCAGCGCCTGCCACGCCGGCGCGAAGTCGAGATGCAATCGGTAGCCGAGCACGACGGGATCCGTTTGTGCAAGGACGGCGAGCACGAGCAGCACGGCTGCGAGTCCGATCGCCACGATGCGCGGTCCGTGCCGCGGCACGAGCGCGAGGACGACGCCAGGCACGAGCGTCGCTGCCCACACGACGCCGGGCGTCTTGATCGTCACGCATGCAATCGCCAGGATCAATGCGAGCACCGCATTGCCCAACGTACGGGCCTGCGTCCAACGCCACGCGGCGACGGCAGCCAGCGCGTAGTACGCCGCCATCGGCAGATCGGCGTAACCGGCGAGCGCGACGTGAACGTTCGCGAGTGGCAGCGACGATACGATCCACGCCCCAATGATCGCCACGGGCGCACGCATGCCGCTCGCGCGCAGCGCGCCGAAAATCGCCACGGCGAACGCGACCGCGGTGAGCCACCACGGCAGGTTCATCAGCGCATCGTCCCAGCGCCCGAGTGCGACACTCGACCAGACCTGCCAGAGTGGAACGGTCGCCGGGTAGTTCGGCGACGCATCGAACCATAGTGCGCCGTTCGCCGCGAACCACGCGTCGCTGCGGGCGAACGGAACGATGTGCCCGAGCGCGTACCAGACTCGCGCCTTGGTCGCCCACTGGATCCACGCATCCCACGGATAAAGGGGCGTGAACAGCACGTCGAGGAGCAGGACGACGAAACGGACGGCGAGCCACGTTGCAACGCCGTAGATTACCCAGCGCTCGCCGCGGCTTGCCGACGACTTCGAAAACGATATCGCGCGCCAT
>DASSEA010000422.1:0-3818 GCA_035696805.1 Casimicrobiaceae bacterium | reverse complement strand
CCCGCACGCGGGGAGTCGACGTGGACCGAACCGTGCGATCCGGTGCAGCCGTGGAAAACTACACCGCCGACGACCGCCACCACATGGCGCGTGCGCTCGAACTGGCCGCGCGCGGCCTTTATACGGCGTCGCCGAACCCGCGCGTCGGCTGCGTGATCGTGCGCGACGGTCACGTCGTCGGCGAAGGCTGGCATCGGCGCGCAGGCGAAGCGCACGCCGAAGTTGCGGCGCTCGCGGACGCGCGGGAACGCGGGCGCGATGTAGACGGCGGGACGCTGTACGTGACGCTCGAACCGTGCAACCGATACGGCCGCACGCCGCCCTGCGTCGATGCGCTGATCGAAGCGGGGGTCGCGCGCGTGATCGTCGCTGCGCACGATCCGAATCCCGCGCAGGCGGGCGGCGCCGCGCGCTTGCGTGCTTATGGCGTTGCGGTCGACATCGGGTTGCTGGAGGCGGAGGCGGACGCGCTGAACGTCGGGTTCGTTTCCCGCCACCGGCGAGGCCTCCCCTGGGTACGAAGCAAGATCGCGGCAAGCATCGACGGCCGAACTGCGCTGGCTAACGGCGACAGTCAATGGATCACCTGCGCGGCTGCGCGGGCCGACGGCCACGCGTGGCGCGCGCGCGCGTGCGCGGTGCTCACGGGCGTAGGGACCGTTCTGCACGACGATCCGCGGCTCGACGTGCGCGAGGTGCCGACGACGCGACAGCCGTTGCGCGTCGTCGTCGACCGGCATGCGGACACGCCCGCGCACGCGCGCATTCTCGCGGAAGGCAACGCGCTGGTGATCACGGCAGGCCCGCGCAACGACGGGTGGCCCGCGGGCACCGAAACCGTCGCCATGCCGGACGGTGCAGGACGCGTCGATCTGGTGGCGATGCTGCGCGAACTCGCTCGCCGGGGCGTCAACGAGCTGCACGTTGAAGCCGGTGCGAAATTGAACGGCGCGCTGCTGCGGGCCGGCCTGATCGATGAGCTGGTGATCTACGTGGCCGGTGCCGTGATCGGCGATCCGGCGCGGGGCATGTTCGAGTTCGAGACGCCGCTCGCGTCGCTCGACGCGCGTTTCGCGCTCGATTGGATGTCCGTCGAGCGCATCGGCGACGATCTGCGCGTGGTTGCGCGCATCGTGCGGTCGTCGCCGCCTGCCAGGCCCTGAAGCGATGTTCACCGGCATCGTGCAAGCCACCGGCCGCATCGCTGCGCGCGACGGCGCGGCCGATGGCGTCCGCGTTCGCATCGACGCTGCAGCACTCGGCGTCGCCGATATCGCGGTCGGCGACAGCATCGCGGTCGGCGGCTGCTGCCTGACCGTCGTGGCCATCGATGCGCATGTGCTCGCGTTCGACGTTTCGGCCGAGACACTCGCGTGCACGGCGGGCTTCGACGTCGGTCGCGAAGTCAATCTCGAAAAATCGTTGCGGCTTTCGGATCGGCTGGGCGGGCATCTCGTCAGCGGACACGTCGACGGCGTGGGTGTCGTCGCCGCATTCGCGGCCGTCAGCACGGATGCACAGGGCAGCTGGTACCTGTCGATCGACGCTCCGGTCGCCCTTGCACGCTACATCGCGAGCAAAGGGTCGATCGCCGTCGACGGCGTGAGCCTGACGGTCAACGGCGTCGACGGCGCGCGGTTTACCGTCAACCTGATACCGCATACACTGGCTGCGACGACGCTCCGGCAACTGGCCGTGGGCCGTCCGGTCAATCTCGAGGTGGACGTGATCGCGCGCTATGTCGAGCGCTTGCGCAGCGCACCCTCGCCCCTGCCGACGAAGGAGTAACGATGGACCTCACCACGCTCGAGCGCTTGCCGCTGTGGATTGGCGGGCGCGCGCATTCGCCGACGACGACGCGCTACGGCGAAGTGACGAATCCGGCGACCGGCGAAGTGATCCGGCACGTTCCCTATGCGAATGCAACGGACGTCGACGCCGCTGTGACCGCCGCGGCCGACGCGTTTCCGGCATGGTCGTCGACGCCGTCATTACGGCGGGCGCGCGTGCTGATGAAGTTTCGCGATCTGCTCGATCGGCATCGCAAGGATCTGGCGCGGATCGTCACGCAGGAGCACGGCAAGACGCTCGTCGACGCCGAAGGCTCGCTGACGCGCGGGATGGAAGTCGTCGAGTTCGCGACCGGGATTCCGCATCTCCTGAAGGGGGAGCATAGCGACACGGTGGGTACCGACGTCGACAGCTGGTCGATGCGCATGCCGCTCGGCGTGTGCGCGGGCATCACGCCGTTCAATTTCCCGGCGATGGTGCCGATGTGGATGTTTCCCATCGCGATCGCATGCGGCAATACGTTCGTGTTGAAGCCGTCGGAGCGCGACCCGACGCTGTCGCTGCGCCTCGGCGAACTGTTGCAGGAAGCCGGCTTGCCGGACGGCGTGTTCAACGTCGTGCACGGCGACAAGGAAGCGGTCGACGCGTTGCTCGCGCATCCGCGGGTGCGCGCGGTGTCGTTCGTCGGCTCGACACCGATCGCGAAGTACATCTACGAAACGGGCGCGAGGCACGGCAAGCGGGTGCAGGCATTGGGCGGCGCCAAGAATCACGCGGTCGTCATGCCGGACGCGGACCTCGATTTCGCCACCGAGGCGATCATCGGTGCGGGTTACGGCTCGGCCGGCGAGCGGTGCATGGCGATTTCGGCCGTCGTGGCCGTGGGCGACGTCGCCGATTCGCTCGTCGAACGTCTCGCGGCGCGCGCGAAGCGGATCACGACGGGCCCCGGCGATGCGCCGGATATCGAAATGGGACCGGTGATCACGTGCGCCGCGCGCGACCGCATCACCGGTCTGATCGATCGTGGCGTGAGCGAGGGTGCGTCGCTCGTCGTCGATGGCCGCCACCCGACGATCGCGGGACATCCTTCCGGTTTTTTCGTCGGGCCGACGCTGTTCGATCGCGTGACGCCCGACATGACGATCTACCGCGAGGAGATCTTCGGCCCGGTGCTGATCGTCCTGCGGTCCGAATCGCTGAACGACGCGGTGGCAATGATCAATGGCAACCCGTACGCGAACGGTGCCGCGCTCTTTACGCGTTCCGGTCACGCCGCGCGACGCTTCCAGCAGGATGTCGAAGTGGGCATGGCCGGCATCAACGTGCCGATCCCGGTACCGATGGCGTTCTACTCGTTCGGCGGCTGGCGCAACTCGCTGTTCGGCGACCTGAACGTGCACGGCACCGACGGCATTCGCTTCTACACGCGGCTCAAGACCGTCACCGCCCGGTGGCCCGACGACGGCAGCGCTGCGCCCGGCTTTCATATGCCGGTCATGGGTTGACGGGACTGATCGACGCCTATTCATCGAGCGTTCGCCAGGAGCGCCGCGGATGAGCCGCGTCGTCGACGAGCATCGCCTGCACGAATGTCGCCGCACCGGCGGCGCCATCGACGCGTGCGGTAACGCGGTAGTACGGCGTACGCGGCGGCTCGGACACACCGGGTGCGCCCGCCGCGGCCGCGACCGTGGGCGGTGTCAACGTGCAATTGTCGGCGGACGCACTGCCGGGTAGCAGGCACAAACGCTCGATCACGTAGCGGAGCGTCACCGCACCTCCGACGTCGACCGGCGTCGCGCCGGCCGGGTAGTCGGCCAGCCGCTGCAACACGTGCGGCACGCCGCGTGCATCTTCGCCTGCCTGTCGTGCCGCGAAATAGAGGTGCGCGGGATCGTCGACCGATCGATCGGCGATCGCCCCGGTTTCGAACAGCGCCGCGACCGCGTGCTCGACTGCGGCCGTCGCGACCAGCGTCGCGTGTTGACGCGCCTGAACGTTCGCGGCGATCGCCACATCGGTCG
>DASSEA010000421.1:0-5695 GCA_035696805.1 Casimicrobiaceae bacterium | reverse complement strand
CGCTGACGCAGGCGCGCGACGCGCGACGACGACCGTCGGCCGCTTCGCGTTGCGCACGCTGGGCTGGCTCCCGGTTGCGTTCGCCATCTGGTATGTGGCCGCGCCGGCGATTCTCTACCCGGTCGCATTGATCGTTCGCGGCGTCGCGTACGCGGCCATGCGGGGGCTCGTCGCCGGCGTCGAACAGTCGCGTGCCGTCGTGACGTTCGTGACGACGCTGAAGCTCGCGGCATTCACGCCGCGTGCCGTATTGACCGTCGACGTGAACATGCTGCTCTATGCGTTCGGGTTGCCGCTGTTCGCAGCACTGACATTGGCCGCGCACGAACGGAACTGGAGGCGCCACCTCGCCGTCGGCTACGCCTTTCTGCTGCCGCTGATCGCAGGTTGCGTGCTGGCCGATTTTCTGAAGAACGTCACGATCACGGCGGGCCCGACGATCGCTGCGCAGACGGGTTTCGTCGCATGGCAGCGCGAGGCCATCGCGTTCGCATTCCAGTTGGGGTCGCTGATCCTTCCGGCCGTTGCGCCAGCCGTGCTCTGGGTGGCTTTGCACGGACGTTTCGTCGCGGCATTGAGGCCGCGCGCAGGCTAGCGGCGCCGGCCGCCGTAGCGGCTAGCCCGCGGCGCGCTTGCGTTGTGCTTCGCGCTCGCGCAGCACCTTGCGCTGAACCTTGCCGGTCGTCGTCATCGGCAGCGCATCGATGAACTCGATTTCCTTCGGATATTCGTACGGGGCGAGATGCTGCCGGACGTGCTGTGCGATATCGGCTTCGAGCGCGGGCGACGGCGTATGGCCGGCGGCGAGCACGATGAACGCCTTGACGACGTTGCCACGCGTTTCATCGGGCGATGGAACGACGGCGGCGTTCGCAACCGCCGGATGCCGGACGAGGCAGTTCTCGATTTCGGACGGACCGATCCGGTACCCCGCCGCCTTGAACATGTCATCGGCGCGGCCCTGGTACCACAGGTAACCCCCTTCATCCGCGACCGCGACGTCACCGGTGCGGCACCAATCGCCGGTGAACTTGCTGCGCGTGCTCTCGCGATTGCCGAAATACTCGATGAAGAACACCGGATCGGGCGTGCCGTCCGGCGCGATGCGGTGCACGGCGACTTCGCCCGGCTCGCCGGGCGGCAACGTGTTGCCCGCATCGTCAATGACCGCGATCCGATGTCCCGGATACGGCCGCCCCATCGATCCTGGCTTGGCCGGCCACAGCGCCTGCGAATTGCCGACGATGTAGTTCATTTCCGTCTGCCCGAACATCTCGTTGATCGTGACGCCGAGCGCGTCGCGCGCCCATTCGAACACGGCCGTGCCGACCGCTTCGCCGGCGCTCATGATCGTGCGCAGGCTGATGTCGAATGCGTCGCGCGGGCGCGGATACGCCTTCATCATCAACTTGAGCGCCGTCGGGAACAGGAACGTATTGCGAATCTGGTAACGCTCGATCAGCCGGAATGCGCGCTCGGGATCGAAGCGCCCGCGATAACCGACGATCGGCTGGCCGAAGTACAGCGTCGGCAACAAGGCGTCCATCAGTCCGCCCGTCCACGCCCAGTCGGCGGGCGACCAGAACAGGTCGCCGGGTTGCGGGTAAGCGTCGTGTGAATGGACGAAGCCGGGCAGGTTGCCGAGCAGGCATTGCTGCGGCATCAGCGCGCCCTTGGGCGGTCCCGTCGTGCCGCTCGTATAAATGAGCACCGCGGGATCGGTCGCCCGCGTTGTGGCACGCGCGAAGTGCCGCGACGACGATTGCAGCGACTCCCACGCCTCGATGCCCGGGGCAGCGGCCCCAGCCACGCCGATGACATGCGTGAGTGCGGAGCAGCGATCGCGAATCGGCAGCAGATTGGGCAGCGATTGGGGATCGACGAAGGCGATCTTCGCCGCGCTGTTCTGCAGGCGGTATTCGAGCGCTTCGGGTCCGAACAGGAACGACAGCGGCACTGCGACGGCCGCGAGCTGGTGGACGGCGAGATGCGCAACGATCGTTTCGGGACGTTGCGGCAGGATCAGCGCGATGCGATCGCCGCGCGACACGCCGGCGGCGGCGAGCGCGTTCGACAGCCGATTGGCCTGCTGCTGCAGATCGAAGAACGTCAATGCGGCGCGCGCGCCATCCTCGTCTTCCCAGTACAGCGCGAAGCGCGCGCGATCGTCGGCCCAGCGTCCGCAGCACGCGTGCGCGATGTTGAAATCGTCGGGAACGTTCCAGCGATGGGCGGCGTGAAGTTCCGCGTAGCGGTCAACGGCGGCCATTGCCGGTCAGTATGGGTCGACTTCGGGGTCAGAGCAATAAGTCGTGCGCTTGGTGCGCGACAAGGCGAAATGCGGCGCTGCTCGACGTACTGCTCCGACCGCGAAGTCGGTCCTGCTTATTGCGTCGCGGGCCCGGCGGCGGCGGGCGGCGCGTCCGCGCGCGCGGCGGATTGCAGCGGCTCGATTGCCGTCCAGATCCACTCGGGCTGCTGCTCGATCAGGCGACCGAAGCGGATCGAATAGTCGATCTTCGACGTCGCGAGCCGGTAACGCCGCGCGGGCTGATATTCGACGGCAGGCACGATCAGCGACTGCACCATCGGTTCGCCGTCGCGCGCGCGCAGCGACAGCAGCAGCGCGTGGAAGCGACGACCGTTGATCGTCGTGCCTTCGCCATCGATCGAGTACTCATCGGCACCGCGCTTGCGCTGCTCGACCAGATCGACCGCGGCGATGGTGTCGGCGATCACCTGCAGGCCGATTTCGGCGCGATCGGCGGCCGTCCGCTTCATCCTGCGGATGATGCCGAGCGTCCAGCGCGGCTGGCCGTGCGGATGAATGGCGACGAGCGTCCCGAGCGTCACCGCATTGGCGATCTGGATCGGCGCGACCAGCTTGAAACCCGTCTGCGAGACGTCCTTCGCTTCCCACGGGCCGCCCGGGGCCGCGTGCGCGCCGATGCGCCGTCGCGCCATCTCGTTGCGGCGCGTCGGTTCGTCGCGGATGCGGCCGAATACGGCGATGTCCATCGTGCTGTCGAAGCTCTCGCCGGTCATCTCGGCGAGCGGAATCGGCTGGTGTGCCTCTTCCTTGAAATAGCTGACGATCTTCTGGAAGCCGACGATGGCGTCGACGTTGCCGCTCGTCACGACGCGCTCGCCGCGACGCAGGAACGGCTTGAATTCGGGGTCTACCTGCGCTGCGAGCTTGGTGAACAGCGCCAGTTGCTCGCTGCGCCGCGGCGTGCGATTCGACAGCGGCTCACCCTTGATCTTCTGCTCCAGCGTGACGACGTGCTGCACCATCACCGCGTGCAGCGGCCGTGTGTCGAGGAACAGCACGCGTCCTTCGAGCGGCCCCGGCTTGCGGCGGCGCAGGCCCTCGCGACCCCCGAGATCGACGAAGAACGCGCCCCCGGCCGACGGTTCGAGCGTGAGCCGCAGCGGCGAGCACCAATCGTCGAGTTCGCCCCAGATGAACTCGACCTGCCGGGCGGTGAGGCTGCCGGCGTTCATCAGCTGCAAGACGAGCGCGCGCAGGTATTCGTGCTCGATCGTCGTCGTGCTCGTGTCCTTCAGCGTGACGAGGCGCCGCTCGATCTGGTTGCTGCAGGCGAGCGACATCAGCGCATGCAGCTCCGCCCACTTCGCGGGAATCCACTGTTCGTAACGAAACAGCCGTACGCGCGCATCGTCGGCGAGGTGCACGACCTGCCGGCAGATGAGCTCGGGCAGCAGATCCTGCCAGCGCCTGGTTTGCGGATGGTCGTTGATCTCGCGCGCGAACGACTGATAGGTGCGCAGAAATCCCTGCGTGACCCCGAACAGCGCCGTCCACAGCTGATTCTCGATCTTCGAGCTGCGGCTGGCGTGCTCGATGTACTGGCCGATCAATGCGCGACGCTGCGGTTCCGTTTGCGCATCGACGTGGAACACCGCCCGCAATCGATGCGGCGTTCGCGGCGCAAACTGGCTGGCCGCGCGATCGAGGTGCTCGATGACGTTGGAGTGAACCGCCAGCGTATCGCCGCCGGGCAAGGTCGACAGCCACCGCTCCGCCGCCCTTACATCGGACAGTGGATCCTTGGCCGACCTGCCGAATCCGAACATCGTGCGTCGCTTTGCGTCACCGAGCCGCGCACGCGCGGCGAGGAGCGGCGGCCGGCATCGCGCGCCGCAAGAATGAAAGCCGCGCTGCCGGATGCGCGGCGCAATTTCGAGGATCCCAAGCTGCAAGTTTCGGACCGACGTTCGTCCGGTCGAACGGGTACGCGCGTCTGAACACGTCCGCGCATGGCACGCATCCTGCATAGATGGTCGGCGTGCAACACAATTCGCGTCGATCAACGTGATCCGCGCGTTGCGGAGCTTGCCAGGACCCGTCGCTATACTTGTTCTGGACAGCTTGCATCGTTCAAAACGAAGAAGGCAAGGGAAGAACCATGGGAATCCTCATCGAAGCGCCGTCGCGGCGCCAGGATGCGACCGGCGTGCCGGCGAATGCGCCGGCGGCCGTGCCGGCGGGCGAGCCTGCGGGCGCGCTGCACATTCGCGAGGTCGTGCGCATCACCGGATTGCGCCGCGAACAGCTCTACATGTGGCAGCGCCGCTATGGCTTCCCCGCGCCGTTGCGCGATACGTTTGGCGATCGCGTCTATCCAGCCGACCAGGTCGCGCGCCTCAAGCTGATCAAGCAACTGCTGTCCGAAGGCTGGCGTGCCGGCGCCGTCGTGCCGCTCGCCGATTCCGCCCTGCAATCGATGGTCGGGTTGGCGGTCGCGGAGCCGGCACCGTTGCCTGCCGAGATTTCTCAAGCGGTGCGCCTGCTCGGCGACCACCGCGTTGGCGAAATGCAGAATCATCTGTCGAAGCTCCTGGTGGGGCAGGGTCTGCGCAAGTTCCTCGAACAGACGCTGATACCGCTCAACGAAGCCGTGCACGAGCGCGTCGTCCGTGGTGAAATGCAGACGTATCAGGAATTGCGGTTTGCTGACCTCGCGCAGCGTCTTTTGCGGGACGTCACGAGGCTCGTGCGGCCGACGCGCGATGCGCGCCAGATCCTGCTTGCAACGCCGCCGAACGATCCGAATCAGCTCGGTCTTGCGATTCTCGAACTCCTGCTGTTCACCGAGGGGATCAATTGCCTGACGCTCGGAACCGGCGTTCCCGCACAGGAAATCGCGAGCGCGACGGAAGCCTATCACGCGTCGTTGGTCGTATTGCTGTTCGATCGCGGCATCTCCGGCAAGATCGCGGGACAGGAGATACGCTGCCTGCGCCGCGCATTGCCGGAGCAGGTGCCGTTGATCGTGAGCGGGCGCGCCGTCAACCTGCTCGCGAAGCCCATCGACAACGTACAGGTGGCGGCCGATTTCAATTCGGTGATGGCGACGCTGCGTGCGCGCGGCATCCTGCCGGCAGCGCCCGTGACCCGCGTGCCCGACTTGCCGGACGCCGAGCAGACAGCGTAAATTCGGCGGCATGACGCCGCACGAACCCATCCCGGCTGCACCCGTCGATTTGCCGATCGCGGTCGCGGGCGATCCGCGCCGCGTCGCGTGGCACGCGATGGCCGTACTGGCGGCTGCAGTGGTCGCGTGGCTCGTGTTCGCCGCCTATCGCCAGCCCGATTTCCTGCTTGACCTCGCGGCGCTGCGCCTCTGCTGACTTTGGGGCCAGAGCAATAAGTCGACTTATTGCTCTGGCC
>DASSEA010000420.1:0-3321 GCA_035696805.1 Casimicrobiaceae bacterium | reverse complement strand
GCGTGTACGTCATCAGGCCGAAGACGACGTCGATCAGGAAGCCGAGTGCGGAGGCGAGCATGTCCGAAGCCTGCGTCGAAATCAGCGTGCCATTTCGTCGCCGAGTTCGCGTGCGCGTGCCGCGGCCGCCTTGACGGCACGCACGAATGCGTCGGCGACGCCCGCCGCATCGAGCACGTCGAGCGCGCGCGCCGTCGTGCCGCCCTTGGACGTGACGTTCGCGCGCAGGACCGCCGGCGCATCGTCGGTCTGCTGCGCGAGCGCGATGCTGCCGGCGAACGTCGCATACGCAAGCTTGCGAGCATCGGTCGCCGCCAAACCCAGTTCGCGCCCCGCGCGTTCGAGCGCCTCGAGGAAATAGAACACGTACGCAGGTCCGCTGCCCGACACGCCGGTTACAGCGTCGAGGTCGGCTTCGTCGCCGACCCAGATGATCGCGCCGCACGCTTCGAGGATCGCCGCGGCGGGCGCGGCCGTTGCGCGTGCCTCGGGTGTCGCATACAACGCGGCAATGCCGGCGCCGATCAATGCCGGCGTGTTGGGCATCGCGCGGACGATCCGGCGATAGCCTCCGAGCCACTCGGCGAGATCGCCGGTGCGGATTCCAGCGGCGATCGACAGTACGCGCGGAATGGCGCCGATGAACGGCGATAGCTGACGCGCGGCGTCGCGCATCTGCTGCGGCTTGACGGCCAGGACGACGGTGTCGGCGCCTGCGATGGCGTCCGGCACGACGGCCGCGTGCAGCCCGACCCCGGCGAACCGGGCGGCCAGCCGTTCGCGTTGCGCGGCGACGGGTTCCACGACGCGAACGTCCGCGGGCCGGGTGCCGCGCGCGATCAGCCCGCCGATGATCGCGGACGCCATGTTGCCGCCGCCGATGAACGTCATCATCACGCCGCCCTCAGGCTCTCGCATCGCGGGCGCCGAAGATCGCGCTTCCGACCCGCACCTCGGTCGCCCCTTCCGCGATCGCCGCTTCGAGATCCGCCGACATGCCCATCGACAGCGTATCGACCGGCAGGCCGGCATCGGCGCACGCGTCGTGACACTGCTTGAGACGACGGAACTGGCCGCGCAGCACGGACGCGTCGGCCGTCGCCTCCGGGATGCCCATGATGCCGCGAAGGCGCAGGTTCGGCAGCGCGGCTACCTGCTGCGCCATCGCCACCGCGGCTGCCGGCATCACGCCGCTTTTGGTCGGCTCGCCGCTGGCATTCACCTGGATCAGCACGTCGAGCGGCGGCAGTCCGGCGCGCGCTGCGGACAGGCGCTCGGCGATCTGCGGGCGATCGATGGTCTCGATCCAGCCGAAGGTCGCCGCCGCGATGCGCGCCTTGTTCGATTGCAGCGGTCCGATCAGGTGCCATTCGATGTCGAGGTCCGCGAGCTCGTCGCGCTTGGCGCGCGCTTCCTGGACGTAATTCTCGCCGAACGCCCGCTGGCCGAGCGCATGCACCGCGCGAATCGCTGCGGCGGGAAACGTCTTCGACACGGCCAGCAGGCGAACGGACTCCGGCGCCCGTCCGCTTGCGCGAGCCGCGTCCGCGATGCGCTGGCGCGCGACTTGCCACGCTTTCTCGTATCGCTCCATAATCGATCGGCATTAGAGCACCCGCGCTTGGCACGTCCATTGCATACTACAGTCCGTTTGCCAAGCGATCGCCCTCCCACGATGCACGTAAAACCGCTTGAAAGTGCCGGAAATCACGCCGTTTTGAGCGCAGGACCGGCTTCGGTCGCTCGAGGGCTCGCATCCTCACGCGCATCACTCTGGGGCGCTGGTTGCCAAAGTCAACTTTGCGTACGGTCAAGCGCCGCGCGCATCCACGGGTAGCGCATGGATATCACCGAACTCCTGGCCTTCGCGGTCAAGAACAAGGCATCGGACCTTCACCTGTCCGCCGGCCTGCCGCCGCTGATACGCGTCCACGGCGACATCCGGCGCATCAACCTGCCGCCGATGGAGCACGAGGACGTGCACGCCATGGTGTACGACATCATGAGCGACTCGCAGCGGAAGATGTACGAGGAATTCCTCGAATGCGACTTCAGTTTCGCGGTTCCCAACCTCGCGCGGTTTCGCGTCAATGCGTTCAACCAGCAGCGCGGCGCGGCGGCCGCGTTCCGGACGATTCCGTCGAAGGTCCTGTCGCTCGAGGAGCTGAACGCGCCGAAGGTGTTCGCCGACCTGACCGATCGACCGCGCGGCCTGATCCTCGTCACCGGTCCCACGGGCTCGGGCAAGTCGACGACGCTCGCGGCGATGGTCGATCACGTCAACGAAAACGAGTTCGGCCATATCCTGACGATCGAGGATCCGGTCGAGTTCCTGCATGAATCGAAGAAGTGCCTGATCAACCAGCGTGAACTCGGGCCGCACACGCTGTCGTTCCCGAACGCGCTCCGCGCGGCGCTGCGCGAGGACCCCGACTACATCCTCGTCGGCGAAATGCGCGACCTGGAAACGATCCGCCTCGCGATGACGGCCGCCGAAACGGGGCATCTCGTGTTCGCGACGCTGCATACGAGTTCGGCGGCAAAGACCGTCGACCGGATCATCGACGTCTTCCCCGCGGCGGAAAAGGACATGGTGCGTGCGATGCTGTCCGAATCGCTCGTCGCCGTCATCTCGCAAACGCTGCTGAAAACGAAGGACGGCCAGGGTCGCGTCGCCGCGCACGAAATCATGATCGGCACGCCGGCGATCCGCAACCTGATTCGCGAGAACAAGGTCGCGCAGATGTACTCGTCGATCCAGACCGGGCAGTCGATCGGCATGCAGACGCTCGATCAGTGCCTGGTCGACCTCGTGCGGCGGAACGTGATTTCCGCCGCGGAAGCGCGGATGCGCGCGGTGAGCAAGGAAACGTTCGGCGCCGCCTGAAGCGCAGGCCGCGGCGGACGGGAGATACGGAATGGAACGAGAGCAGGCGACACGCTTCATCCACGAGCTTCTGCAACTGCTCGTGAAGGAAAACGGCTCCGATCTCTTCATCACGGCGGCGTTTCCGCCGGCGATCAAGGTCGACGGCAGGATCACGCCGGTGTCGAAGACGGCGATGTCGCCGCAGCACACGATCGAGCTCGTGCGCAGCGTGATGAACGACAAGCAGGCGGCGGAGTTCGAGTCGACGAAGGAATGCAATTTCGCGATCAGCCCGCCGGGCGTCGGACGCTTCCGCGTCAACGCGTTCGTCCAGCAGGGACGCGTTGGCATGGTGCTGCGCACGATCGTCACCGACATTCCGAAGTTCGAGGACCTCGGGCTGCCACCGGTGCTGCGCGACGTCATCATGTCGAAGCGCGGCATCATGCTGT
>DASSEA010000419.1:0-3166 GCA_035696805.1 Casimicrobiaceae bacterium | reverse complement strand
ACGATCAGCGGGTACATCGTCGCATTGTCGAAATTCGTGTACGCGAAGCCGATCTCGTAACCCATGCCGGTCCGCGCCATGATGAATTCGGAGCCGATGACACCAATGAACGCGTACGCAAGCGCGAGCTTCGCCGCACTGAGCAGGTAAGGCGCGCAAAAAGGCAGTGTCACGCGGATGGCGGTCTCGAGCCGTCCCAGGCGGGCGATCGCCGCGGTCTTGCGCAGCACGCGCGGCACCCGATCGAGGCCGTTCAGCGTCGTGACGATGACGGCCACGATGCCAAGCAGCACGCCGATCAATACCTGCGGACCATCGCCGAGCCCGAACATCACGATGAACAGCGGATAGAACGCGAACACCGGGATCGCGTAGTACGTCGCGAACAAGGGATCGAGCGTGTCGCGCAGCGTCCGGTAGCCGTGGAGTGCCGTGCCGATAGCGATCCCGGGCACGTAGGCGAGCACGAACGCGAGCAACACGTTCGCCATGCTCTTGCCGATCTCCGGCCACAGCTTGCCCGACGCCATCAGCTTGAAGAAGTCGAGCGCGATTCGATGCGGGGGCGGCATCGTGATCTTGTCGATGACACCCGCGAGACACAACGCTTCCAGCATCAGCAGGAAGCCGCTCACGATGGCGACCTGGTAGAGCGTGACGCGGTTCAGGAACCGCCGCGACGGTGCCGCTGCGTCCGGGCGCGCCCGGGCGAACCGATCGATGGTGTCTGGCTTCGCTGCGTTCACGAGGAAACGGCCATTCGCCCCATCGTCTTCATCGATTCGTCGCGCAACGTCTTCCACAGCCGGCTCGTCACGGTGCCGAACTGTGGGTGTTCGACGATGCGGCTGTCGCGCTCGCGCGGCCAATGCGTCTCGACGACGTCGATGAGCGTCCCGGGGCGCGCCGACATCACGGCGATGCGATCGGCGAGCATGGCGGCTTCGTCGAGCGCGTGCGTGATCAGGAACACCGTCGCGCCGGTTTCGCGCCACAGTCGCAGCACTTCATCGCCCATGAGGAGCCGCGTCTGCTGATCGAGGGCGCCGAACGGCTCGTCGAGCAGGATAAGCCGCGGCTCGGCGACGAGCGTCCGCGCAATGCACACACGTTGCCGCATTCCTCCCGACAGTTGCGCCGGATAGCCGCGGGCAAACTCACCCAGGCCCATCATGGCGATCGCGCCGTCGACGCGTCGCGCGATCTCGCCCGGCTCCAGCGTCGTCTTGCGCAACCCGAACGCGACGTTGTCGCGCACGTTCAACCACGGGAAGCACGCGTCTTCCTGAAACACGACGCCGACGCCGTCTGGAATCTGCTGCGCGACCGGTCGACCCTCGAACTCGATCCGACCTTCCGTCGGCGGCAACAGGCCCGCGATCAATTCGAGCAGCGTCGACTTCCCGCATCCCGACGGCCCGACGATCGCAAAGAACTCGCCGTTGCCGATCGCGAGATCAACGGGCCCAAGCGCGTGCACCGGCTGTCCCCCGGCGCTCGCCGCGAACCGCTTCGTGACCCCGTGCAGCGTGACGTGCGGCGCCGCCATTCCGCGGACTATTTGCCGGGCACGGGTTTCTTGATGTCGTCGGGCAGGAACTGCGTGTCGATCATCTTCGCGAGGTCGACCTCGCCTTCGAGCGCGCCCACACTGCGCTGCACTTCGATGATCCGCCTCATGCCTTCGAGGTGTATTTGTCCGTTGCCCCAGTACGGTATGCCCTGCGTGGTGCTGGTGGTGAGATTGCGTATCGCGGCACGCGCGACCTCCGGCGTGATGTTGAAATCCTTGGCGACGATGTCACCCGCTTCGTCCGGATTCTTGATCATGAATTCGACGGCACGCCGGCGCGCGCGAATGACGGCGCGGATGAAATCGCCGCGCGTCTTTGCGGCCTCGCCCGTGGTCATGCCGACGACGTTGTCGAGGGGCGGCAGCGCCTCCGCGCCCGTGATCAACACGCGGTACTTGTCCTTGACCTTCGACCACAGTGGCTCCGTGACGGCCGCGACGTCGATCTGATCGAGGTCGAGCGCCGCGAGCATCGGCCCGAAGCCTCCCGTCTTCACGAGTTCAGCGTCTTCCGCCTTGTAACCCGCCTTTTGCAGCAGCAGCACAGCGAGCGCCTGGCTGGTCGAGCGCGGATTCGTATAGCCGATCTTGCGACCCTTCAAGTCCTTGATCGTCTTGATCGGCGAGTCCTTTTTCACCATCCACGCGAACTCGGCGATCGTCAGTACGTTGTCGCTGACGATGCGGATGTCGGCGCCCTGCTGGATCGCGACCGCGATCGCGCCGGGATTGGCCTCGCCGTAGGCAACGCCGGCCATCGCGTTACGAACCGACGTTCCGCCGCCCTGCGACGCGATGATGCCGGTCACGTCGGCGCCTTCCTCCTTGAAAAATCCCTTGTACAACGCCACCGCGAACGGCATGCCGTTCGCTGACGAACCGTAATTGCCGACCGCGATGTTTTCGGCGAGCGCGGGCGTTGCGACCAGGCACGCCGCAATCAGCGCAATCGCGCCGAGTGCCGGGCGTTGACGAATCAGCATTGTCTCCTCCTGTGAGTGAATGGCGGCTGCATCAGGCATCGCGCCGCAACGTGACGCTGACGTTCTTGATCTGCGTGCACGCGAGCAGTTCGTCGATCGACTCCTCGCGGCCCATGCCCGATTGCTTGTAGCCGCCGAACGGCACGCCGACGTGATGCGTGCTCGCGTTGTTGATCCAGATGTAGCCCGCCTCGATGCGCGATGCAAGGCGATGGGCACGGTCGAGGTCGTGCGTCCAGATCGACGCGGTGAGGCCGTAGTCGAGTGCGTTCACGCGCGCCACGACGTCATCCTCGTCCGACCACCGAAGGATGCAGACGACCGGGCCGAAGATTTCTTCGCGCGCAATACGCATCCGGTCCGTCACGTCGGCAAATACCGTCGGCTCGACGAAATAACCGTTCGCAAGCCGCGGGTCGTCGATGCGCTTGCCGCCGTGCACGAGGCGTGCGCCCTCCTCCTGCCCTAGTCGAATGTAGGCAAGCGTCTTGTCGAACTGGGCCTGGCTCGAGAGACACCCCATCTCGGTGTCCGCGTCGGTCGGAAGTCCCACGCGAAGCGCCGCGACGTTGCGAATGATTTCCTCGAGTGCAAGGTCGTGGATTCGCTC
>DASSEA010000418.1:0-3577 GCA_035696805.1 Casimicrobiaceae bacterium | reverse complement strand
GGGGGCGAGCGTGCGTTCTCGCCCGGCAACGACATCGGCGAATTCGCTCGCGAGCGCGCCAACGCCGCGCAGGCGCGCGACTATGGCGCAGTGATGCACGCCACGGCGCACACGTTGGCCGAGTGTCCGGTTCCGCTGATTGCGCAGATCCACGGCATCTGCGTCGGCGGCGGACTCGAGATCGCCGCGTTGTGCGATCTGCGCATTTGCGGCGCCTCGAGCCGTTTTGGTGCGCCGATCAAGAATCTCGGACTGGTGATGGCGTACGCGGAGATGGCACCGCTCGTGCGCCTCGCCGGCGCCGACGTTGCGCTCGAGATTCTGCTCGAGGGCCGCATCTTCGACGCGGCCGAGGCGAAGGAGAAGCGCCTCGTCACGCGCGTCGTCGCCGACGATCAGGTGGCGGCTGAAGTCGCTGCGACGGCGGCGCGGATCGCCGACGGTGCGCCGCTCGTCGCGCGCTGGCACAAGAAGTTCGCGAAGCGTTTGGCGGATCCGAAGCCGATCACCGACGCCGAAGCCGACGAGTGCTTCGCCTGCTTCGACACCGACGACTTCCGCATCGGCTACGCCGCCTTCCTCGCCAAGCAGAAGCCGGCGTTCACCGGCCGCTAGCGTTCGCCCGCGCCCGTGCCCGCCTCGACCGTTGCCCCGCCGGGTACAGCCGCACCGCACCCGGGGCCGTTACGGGGCATGCGCGTGCTGGAGCTCGCGCAGATCATGGCGGGTCCGACCTGCGGCATGCTGCTCGCCGACATGGGCGCCGACGTCGTCAAGGTCGAGAAGTTGCCCGGCGGCGACGATTCGCGCGGCTACACCGAGCCGCTCGTCAATGGCGTGTCCGCGCCGTTCATGGTGCTCAATCGCAACAAGCGCGGCATCGCGATCAACCTGAAGCACGCGGCCGGACGCGACGTGCTGCTGCGCATGGTGCGCGGCGCCGACGTGCTGACCGAGAACTACCGGCGCGGCACGCTCGAAAAACTCGGGCTCGGCTACGACGTGCTGTCGGCCGTCAACCCGGGCCTCGTCTATTGCGCCGTGTCCGGCTACGGCCGCCATGGACCCGACGCGGACAAGGGCGGCTTCGACCTGATCGCGCAGGGCTTCTCGGGATTGATGTCGATCACCGGAGAGCCGGGCGGGCCGCCGGTCAAGACGGGCAACCCGGTCGCCGACATCAACGCGGGCATCCTCGCGGCGGTAGGCATCCTCGCCGCGTATGCGCACAAGCAGGCGACAGGACAGGGACAGGTCGTCGACACGTCGCTGATGGAGGCCGCGCTGCAGCAGACGTATTGGCACGCGGCGATCTATTTCGCAACGGGCCGCTCGCCCGGACCGACGGGCTCGGCGCACCTGCTCACCGCACCCTATCAGGCATTTGCGACGCGCGATGGGTGGATCAACATCGGCGGCGCGAACCAGGCGAATTGGGAACGCATCGCGGACGTGCTCGGCCACCCGGAATGGCGCGACGACCCGCGCTTCGCGACGAACTCGGCGCGCATGGCGAACCTCCCCGCGCTGACCGATGCGATGAACAAGGTGCTGGCGACGCGTACGAAGGCCGAATGGATCGCCGCATTCGATGGGGTCGGGGTGCCGGTCGGCCCGGTGAATTCGATCGGCGACGCACTCGAGCATCCGCAGACGCGGGCCCGCGACATGGTGGTCGAGGTCGACCATCCGCAGGCGGGCCCGACGCGCGCCCTTGGATGCCCGTTGCACTTTTCGCGCACGCCGACGCGCATCACGCGCGCCGCACCCGTGCTCGGCGAACACACGCGCGAAGTGCTGCATGAACACGGCTATGCGGACGCAGACATCGACGCGCTCGTTCGCGACGGCGTCGTGGAGGCGCCACGGCATGATGGCGGATCGGACTGACGTCGTTCGAAAAAGTCGAGTTCGACCCCGTCGATTGCCGGCAATGCCACAATCGCGATTTGCTTCGTTCCGACGCGCCCGATGGAACTTTCCCCCGTCCAACGCCGCATCCGCGATTTCTATTTCAAGGACGCACTTGGCGCTCCGCCCGAAATCACGCACGTGCATCGGCCGTCGCTGGTTCCCGAGCAGCAACTGTTCTCGATCGAGCACCTGCGGCGCCACCTGAACAATCCGCTGCTCGATCTCAACTACGTCAACCTGTTCCAGGCTGGCAAGCCCGTCGATCTGGCGGACGCGCATCTCTACAAGCTCGTGCAGAAGCGCAAGATCGAGTTCGTCGATCGCCGTGTATTGCAGCAGCACCTCGAACGCGGCGCCGCCTGCGTGCTCGAGGGCCTCGACATCCTCGAGCCCGAGATCAATGCGCTCGCGACGGCGCTCGATCGCGGACGCGCCGCGACGTTCTCGAACGCCACGGCGTTCTTCTCGCAGCGCGGCCACGAGGCGTATCGCGGGCACGTCGACACCGATGACGTGCTCGTCATCCACTGCGCCGGTGAAAAGCGCTGGAGCCTCCATCGCAGGCAGGCGCCACGCCGCGTCAATCTCGCCGATCTGGAAGCTCCGCAGATGGGTCCCGTCGAGGCTGAGGTCATCATGCGCCCCGGCGACGTGCTGTATCTGCGAAGCTTCACGCCGCACAGGGTGGAGACGCTCAGCCCGTGTTCACTGCACGTGTCGTTCGACCTGTGCGATCGCCAGCCGAGCATCGAAATCGCGCTGCAGATGCTGCTTCGTCACTACGACCGCGATTCCAGCCCGCGCGCAACGCCGCCGCTCGACGATCTCGACAAGCTGTTTCGTCACAGCCGCACGGCTCAATACGCCGCGGAGATCGCGCAGGCGCAGGCGGGCGAGGACGCGGGGAACGCGGAATTCCGCAACCTGCTCGCGGTCAACCGGATCACGTATCTCGACCGCTTCGTGCAGGCGCCGCGTCCGGCGCAGCCGGTTCCCGCTGCACACGATACACGCACTTGATCCCGTCCCAGTGCGCGTGCAGCGCGGCGAGATCGATTTCGACCACCGGTTTGAGCTCTGTCCCGAACGAGTGCTGCTTGCCGAAGCGCAGGTATTCGCCGTCGGGCGCAGGCTCGAACGAAAAGCCGTAGCGGCGTACGTAATCCCTGAACGGCACGAGCGTGCCTTCGTCCCAGATTTCGACGAGGCGCGCGTATTCGGCGGGAACGTCGGTGCGCACGTCATCGGCATCGATCTTCGCGATGCCGCCCTCGCGCAGCACGCGCATCACGTCGCGGACGACGCGGATCTTGCTGCCGAAGTACAGCCACGCGACCTGGCTGTAGACCAGGTCGAACCACGCGTCGGGGAACGGCAGGCCTGCGGCGACATCGCCGTGAACGATCGAAGGCAGCGGCGCCGCGTCGAGCGCGCCGAGCAGGTTGCGCTCGCGTGCGTTGCGCAACAGGACGTCCGCATCGCCGTCGTCGGGGAGGCGATTCTGCCCATGGAGTTCGACGCGCCGTCCGTAGCGCGCTCGAAGCTCGAGCAGCGCGGTACCGTAGCCGCACCCGAGTTCGA
The DNA here is from genome assembly GCA_035696805.1 of Casimicrobiaceae bacterium. Lineage (GTDB taxonomy): Bacteria > Pseudomonadota > Gammaproteobacteria > Burkholderiales > Casimicrobiaceae > VBCG01. Next base: position 82 of record DASSEA010000418.1, on the reverse strand, counting down.
GCACGCGCACGACGTCCTGACGATCGAGACGCGCGTCGATTTCGGCCACGATGCCGCCCACGGTGCGGTCGAGATCACGGAC
>DASSEA010000417.1:0-3993 GCA_035696805.1 Casimicrobiaceae bacterium | reverse complement strand
ACAACAGGTGCGCCTCGTCGAAGAAGAACACCAGCTTGGGCTTGTCGCGATCGCCGACCTCCGGCAGGCGCTCGTAGAGCTCCGACAGCAGCCACAGCAGCATCGTCGCGTAGAGCTGCGGCGACTGCATCAGTCGGTCGGCGGCGAGGATGTTGACGCTGCCGCGTGCTCCCTCGGTCTGCAGCAGGTCGTCGACGTTCAGCATCGGCTCGCCGAGGAATTTGTCGCCGCCCTGCTGTTCGAGCGCGAGAAGACCGCGCAGGATGGCGCCCACGGATGCGGCGGAGATGTTCCCGTAGGAGGTCTGCAGGCTTTGCGCGTTGTCCGACGCGTACTGCAGGAGCGCGCGCAGATCCTTGACATCGAGCAGCAGCAGCCCGTTGTCGTCGGCGAGCTTGAAGACGATGGCAAGCACGCCCTGCTGCGTTTCGTTCAGATCGAGAATCCGCGCAAGGAGCAGCGGCCCGATATCGCTGATCGTCGCGCGCAGCGGATGGCCCTGTTCGCCGAAGACGTCCCAGAACACGACCGGCATCGCCTTGAACGCCGGCGCGTCGGCGCCGATCATCTGCAGCCGTTCCGCGAGTTTCGGTGAAGTCGCACCCGGCTGACTCATGCCGGCGAGGTCGCCTTTCACGTCGGCCATGAATACCGGCACGCCGATCGCACTCATGCGCTCCGCGATGACCTGAAGGGAAACGGTCTTGCCGGTGCCGGTCGCACCGGCGATCAGCCCGTGGCGGTTGGCCAGCGCGGGCAGGAGATCGAGTTCGAGTTCGCCGTGCTTGGCGATCGGCAGCGGGTCGGGCATCGCGTCGGCTCCGAGTGAGGACTCGGCCGGAGTTTAGCCCGGATGTCGCGGCCGGCGCGGCCGGGGACTGTCGGAATGATGGATTTCCTGCTACAATCCCGCCCGATAAGTAATGAGAAATGGGCTGGGGCGCAGCCCATTTTTTTTTGGACTTGCCGTGAATGAGCCTCGGTGAACTGCTGGAGCGCACCGTCCCCGCGCTGGGGTACGAACTCGTCGACTGGGACATGTCGGCGCGGACGAGGCTCGTGCGCGTGTTCATCGACAAGCCGAATGGCGTCGATGTCGAGGACTGCGCCGGGGTATCGAATCACCTGACGCGGCTTTTCGCCGTGGAGAACGTCGACTTCGAGCGCCTCGAGGTGTCGTCCCCGGGCCTCGACCGACCCGTCAAACGACTCGCCGACTACGCGCGCTTCGCGGGCCGGGAAGCACAACTGACGCTGTCGGCACCGGTCGACGGCGCCAAACGCATCAAGGGAATATTGCGCGGAACCGAGGGCGACGATGTCCTCGTCGAAACGGCCGCCGGCGTGAGGGCGTTTCCGTTCGGGACGATTTCGCGTGCGCGGCTCGTCCCCGCCATTGCATGGAGAAAGAGATGAATCGAGAACTTCTGTTGCTCGTCGACGCGCTGTCGCGCGAGAAGAACGTTCCGAAGGACATCGTGTTCACGGCGCTCGAAGCGGCGCTCGCGTCGGCGACGAAAAAGAAATACGCCGACAACATCGATGCGCGCGTTTCGATCGACCGCGAGACCGGCGACTACGAAACGTTCCGCCGCTGGACCGTCGTGCCCGACGAGGAGCACGAAGAGCCGGCACACCAGATCGCGATCACCGATGCGGCCGAGCGCGAGCCCGCGCTTGCCCTCGGCGAAGTCGTGGAGGAGCCGCTCGAGCCCGTCGAGTTCGGGCGCATCGGCGCTCAGGCCGCGAAGCAGGTGATCCTGCAGAAGATCCGCGATGCCGAGCGCGAACAGATCCTGAACGACTTCCTCGAGCGCGACGACAACCTGCTGTCCGGCACCGTCAAGCGGATCGAGCGGGGCAATGTCATCGTCGAATCGGGCCGCATCGAGGGCCTGATCCCGCGCGATCAGCTGATTCCTAAGGAGATGCTGCGCATCGGCGACCGGGTGCGCGCGTACGTGATGAAGATCGACCGCACCGCGAAGGGGCCGCAGCTGATCCTGTCACGCGTGGCGCCCGAATTCATCATGCGGCTGTTCGAGCTCGAAGTGCCGGAGATCGAGGAAGGCCTGATCGAGATCCGTGCCGCAGCGCGCGATCCCGGCATTCGCGCGAAGATCGCGGTGAAATCGAACGATCCGCGCCTCGATCCGCAGGGCACATGCATCGGCATGCGCGGCTCCCGCGTCACCGCCGTGACGAACGAGCTGGCCGGCGAGCGCGTCGACATCGTGCTGTGGTCGGACGATCCCGCGAAGCTCGTCATCAACGCGCTCGCGCCGGCCGAGGTGCAGAGCATCGTCGTCGACGAGGAGCGTCACGCGATGGACGTCGTCGTCGACGAGGAGAACCTCGCGATCGCCATCGGTCGCAGCGGCCAGAACGTGAGGCTCGCGTCCGAGATGACCGGCTGGGAATTGAATCTGATGAGCGTCGAGGAATCGCAGCAGAAGCACGAGGCCGAGACGGGCCGGCTGCGCGCGCTGTTTATCGAGAAGCTGGACGTCGACGAGGAGGTGGCCGACATCCTGATCGGCGAGGGCTTCACGTCGCTCGAGGAGGTCGCGTACGTGCCGATCACCGAAATGAACGAGATCGAGGCGTTCGACGAGGACACGGTGAACGAGCTGCGCTCGCGCGCGCGGAACGCGCTGCTCACCGAGGCGATCGCGCGCGAGGAAAGCGTCGAGAACGTCGAGGAAGCGCTCCTCTCCCTCGAGGGAATGGACACCGACATCGCGAGCAAGCTCGCCGCGAACGGCATCACCACGCGCGACGCGCTCGCCGATCTCGCCGGTGACGAACTGGTCGAGCTGACCGGCATGGATGCAGCCAGGGCGCAGGAACTGATCATGAAGGCGCGAGCGCACTGGTTCGAGCCTGCGGCGGAGGCGCCGCAGACGGGCGCCGCGGCGTAACAGGGCAAACGCACAGGGCAGTACGGGAGAGCGCATGGCGCAAACGACCATCGAACAATTCGCGACCGACCTGAAGATGCCGGCGGGCGCGTTGCTGGAACAGCTGTCCGCGGCGGGCGTCGCGGGCAAGAAGCAGGGCGACAACCTTTCCGAGCAGGACAAGACCCGCCTGCTCGATTATTTGCGCAAGCAGCATGGCGCGGCCGGTGACGGCAAGAAGCGCATCACGCTGACCCGCAAGCAGACCTCCGAGATCAAGGCCGCCGATTCGAGCGGCAAGGCGCGCACGATCCAGGTGGAAGTGCGCAAGAAGCGCGTGCTCGTGCGGCGCGAAGAGGAAGCGCAGCCGGCCGCAGCCGCTCCCGTCGTCGAGGAAGCGCCGAAGGCCGCACCCGCGCCGGTACTGTCGGCCCACGAAATCGCCGCGCGCGAAGCGGAGTCGCGCCAGGCGCAGGAATTGATGGCGCGGCAACAGGAAGACCTGCAGAAGAAGCAGGCCGAAGTCGCCAAGCGCAAGACGAAAAAGGAACGCGAAGCCGAGGAAGCCGCGGCGCGCGTCGCAGCCGAGGCCAAGGCGGCCGAGGACGCGAAGGCTGCTGCCGAAGCGGCTGCCGCCGCAACGGTCGCCAAACCGGCGGGCAAGCCGGAAGGCACGCTGCACCGGCCGGCCGCGAAACCGGGCGAGAAACGTGAAAAGCCCGCCAAGAAGGCGCCCGGCCAGGTCTTTCAGGAGGAAGCCGCACGCCGGCGCGCGCTGCGTCTGCGCGGCGACACGTCGGGTGGCGCCGCAGCCACCGGCTGGCGTGGCCCCAAGGGCGGCCGGCATGCGCGTGACGACGAATCGGGCGACCAGGTCGCGGCGTCGCCGATCCAGACCGGCCCAATGGTGCGCGAGATTTTCGTGCCCGAAACGATCACCGTCGCCGACCTCGCGCACAAGATGTCGGTCAAGGCCGCCGACGTGATCAAGGCGTTGATGAAGCTCGGCTCGATGGTCACGATCAACCAAGTCCTCGACCAGGAAACCGCGATGATCGTGACCGAGGAGATGGGCCACAAGGCGAAGCCGGCG
>DASSEA010000416.1:0-4503 GCA_035696805.1 Casimicrobiaceae bacterium | reverse complement strand
GTGGTGATCGTGCCCTGCAACGCGCGATCGAGGAGCCGCTGGCATTCCACGCGATCGAGATCGGCCGTGCGCGCCGTAGGGTGCCCGTGATCGGTCGACGTCGCGCCCATCGACTTGAAGAACGCGCGGCGGCTGCGATGTGCAGCGAGATAACCGTTCCACGTCGCCGGATCTTCGCCGGTCAGCGCACCGAATTGCTCGACGTTCGCGGCGAAGCCCTCGAACGCGGGATCGACGACGGAATCGGGCCGGTACGCCGTCACGACGCGTCCCGCCCAGCCGCTGCCCCGAATCTTTGCGTGATGCGCGAGCGGATCGAGCGGCGATTCGGTCGTCGCGATCACTTCGATGTTGAAGCGCTCGAACAGCGCGCGTGGAAGAAACGCGTCGTCGGCGAGGCACGCCTCGATGCGATCGAAACAGCGATCGGCGCTCTCCGTCGTCAGCCGTTCGTCGATGCCGAACACCGTGTGAAACGCGTGATCGAGCCACAGGCGCGTTGGCGTCCCGCGAAACAGCGGATAGTGCTTCGCGAAAAGGCGCCAGATCGCGCGTGCGTCGTACGATCGCCCGGCGCCGGCGCCGTCGCGCGTTGGCACGCCGAGCGCTTCCAGCGACACGCCCTGGCTGTAGAGCATCCTGAAGACGTAGTGATCCGGCACAATGAAGAGCGCGGAAGGATCGGCGAAACGAGCGTTGCCGGCGTACCACTGCGGATCGGTGTGGCCATGCGGACTTACGATCGGCAAATCGCGCACCGTGGCGTACAGCGCACGCGCGAGTTGGCGGACGCCGGCATCGGCCGGAAACAGCCGGTCGGGGTGCAGGTCGAGAGGGATCATTCGACCGCCTGCGCGACGGTGGCCGCAGCCCCCTGCGTGAAGAGCTGACCGAGCCAGCGCGTGACCGGGGTCGTGAAGCGCGGCTCGTTGCGCAGGTCCTCATCGAAGATCGCGCGCACGTCGAGCAGCGCTCGCGCGAAACCGGCCGGATCGCCACGATGCTTCGCGGCAAGCGCTGCGAACTGCGGCGCGAGAGGATCGGAAACGGCAATCGGCGCGCCGTGCTCGTCCTCGCCGTAGACGTAACGCATCCAGCCGGCGACGGCAAGCGTCGCAAGTTCGACCGATCGCGCCGCCGCGAGATTGTCGCGAACCGTCGCAAGGATCCGCTGCGGGAGTTTCTGCGAGCCATCCATCGCGATCTGCCGCGTCTTGTGCGGCAGCGCCGGGTTCGCGAAGCGGCGTACCAGCGCATTGCAATACGCGTCGAGGTCGACGCCCGGAACCCGCGGGAGCGCGGGCACCACCTCGTCGGCCGTGAAGTTGCGCATCCACGCGACGAACGCCGGCTGCGCCGCCACCTGGTAAATGTATTCGTGTCCGGCGAGAAAACCGAGATAGGCAAACGCGGAGTGACTCGCATTCAGCAAGCGCAGCTTCATCGACTCGTACGGATCGACGTCGTGCACGAGCGTTGCGCCGACGTCGCCCCACGGTGGGCGATCGGATGCAAACCGTTCCTCGATCACCCACTGAATGAACGGTTCGTGGACGACCGGCGCGGCGTCCTGGACGCCGAGCGCCGTGGCGTTGTCGGCGACGTCCTCGCGAGTCGTCGCCGGCACGATGCGGTCGATCATCGTCGAGGGAAACGCGATTTCGCGCGAAATCCAGTCGGCGAGCGATGGATCGACTAGGTTCGCGTACGCCACGACGAGCCCGCAGACGAGTGCGCCGTTCTGCGGCAGATTGTCGCAGCACACGACGGTCAAAGGCCTTCCGTGCATGCGGCGGCGCTCGTCGAAGGTTCGCACGAGCAGACCCGGCACGCTGCGCAGCACCCGCGGATGCGCAAGGTCGTGGACGATGTCCGGATGGGTGGCATTGAGCCGACCCGTTGCCGGCTCGTGGCAGTAGCCCTTCTCGGTGACGGTCAGCGAGACGATGTGCGTATCACGTGCGGCCATCCGACGATGAACCGCGTCTGCCTCGTCGCCCTGGAACAGCACTTCGCGCACGCTGCCGATCACGCGCCGGCGGATGCCCTCGGGACTCTTTTCGATCGACGTGTACAGGCCCTGCTGCGGCGAAAGCCGGTCCCGAACGTCGGGTGAGCGCAGGCTGATGCCGCAGATGCCCCACGCACCGCCGGCGTGGGCGAGCGCGTCGTCGGTGTAGATCGCCTGATGCGCGCGGTGAAACGCGCCGATGCCGAGATGGACGATGCCGATGCCGACCTCGCCGGGCGCATACGCAGGGCGCGCGACGTCGCTTGGCAAATGATCGAGCGTCGACAGATCGAGGCGGTTCATCGGCAGCGCCCGGTCTTCGGTTACAGCGCGCCTCGGGGATTGTCCTTGATGCGCGAAACGAGCTGGGTCGGATTGACGAAGCGCAGCGCGATCAGCAGCCACACCAGCGTGACCAGCATGTAGATCATCGCCATCGCGTCGACCGACTGCGGCGCGCGCACGCCCGCGGCAAACACTGCGTAGTAGAGCGCGACGACGAGCGTCTGCGAATCGGGCCCGGCCGTCAGGAACGTGAGCTCGAAGAGCGCTATCGTGCGCACGAGGACGAGCAGCGATGCGGCGAGGATGCCCGGCGCCAGCAACGGCACGAGCACGTGCACGAACATCCGCGCGGTGTTGGCGCCGAACACCCGCGCTGCCGACTCGAGATTCGGATCGATCTGCTCGATGAACGGCGTCATCACCAGAATGACGAACGGTGCGGCCGGAATCAGGTTGGCGAGAATGACGCCGGCAAGCGTGCCGCCGAGATGGCTCTGATAGAGCACCGTCGCGAGCGGGATGCCGTAGGTGATCGGCGGCACCATCAGCGGCAGCAGGAACAGCAGCATCAGCGCGCGCTTGCCGACGAAGTTGCGACGCGCCAGCGTGTACGCCGCGGGAACGCCGATCAGCAGCGCCAGGAACACGACGGCGAAGACGATTTCGACCGTCACCCACAACACGCTGCCGAGCTGGAATTCCTTCCAGGCGTCGACGTACCACCCGGTCGTCCAGCCCTGCGGCAGCCACGTGCCGAGCCAGCGTCGCGCAAACGAGTTCGTCGCCACCGCCGCGATCATCAACGCGATGTTGACGACGAACAGCGTCATCACGCCCCACAACAGGCCGGTCCACGCGCGTTCGCCCCACGGCGTTCCGCGCAAGGGCATCGGAGGTGGCGACGACATCGCGCGGCTCTCTTCCGCCGCCACGGGTGCCTGTACGCCAGCGCTGGACGATGCCACGGTCGTCAACCCTTTCCGCCGGTCACCGGGCCCTTGTAGAACCAGTTGCGGAGCCACAGCACGAAGGCAACGATGACGAGTTGCACGAACCCCATGATCATCGCGATTGCCGAGGCCATCGAGTAGTCGTATTGCTCGAATGCCGCCTCGTACGCCGCGATCGAAATGACGCGTGTCGGTCCGGCGGGTGCGCCGAGCAGCACCGCGGACGGAAACACGGAGAACGCCTGTACGAACGCGAGGCAGAAGCACATCGCGAGGCCCGGCGCGAGCAGCGGCAGGTAGATATGCCTGAACTGGGCCTTCGAATCCGCGCCGAGGGTGGCCGCTGCGCGTGCGAGCACCGGATCGATCCCCGTGATGTACGAAAGAATCAGCAGGAACGCGAACGGAAACCCCGAGATCACGAGCGAGATCAGCACGCCCCAGTAGTTGTGCGTGAGCCGGATCGAGCCGTCGTAGAGGTGCGTGAATTGCAGAAATTGCGCGAGCCAGCCCTTCGGACCGAAGTACGTCAGCATGCCCTCGGCGATCAACACCGTGCCGAGCGTGATCGGAACGACGAGGAGCGTGGTGATGAAGCGCTGCCACCGCGAGTTGACACGCATCTTGAAGGCGATCGGCAGGGCGACGCCGACGTTGATGATCGTCGCCGGCACCGCGAGCTTCAGCGTCGTGCCGATCGTCGGCCACAGGTTATCGGTGCTGAAGAACTTGCTGTAGTTCGCGAGCCAGCCACCCTGCGTAGGCTCGAACGACAGCACGAGTCCGTAAATGAACGGATAGATGAACAGCAGCAGCATGAACAGCGTGGCCGGCAACACGAGCAGCAACGTGCGATCGAACGGCGCCCGCGGCGCGATCGTCGACGCCGTCATGTTCCGCTTCCATCGTACGGATAGACGAGCACGCGCTCGGGGGGCACGTAAACGTGCAACTCGGTGCCGAGCGCCACTTTGCCCGGCGCGCGCACGTGCAAGCGCGTGCCGCCCGACGTGACGATGTCAATCAGCGAGTCGCGCCCGCCGTATTCGACGTTGTCGACGCGACCGCTGACGATGTTTTCGGCCGCAGGTCCGGTCGCGATCGACATTTCATCGGGACGTATCGCGACCGATGCGCGCTTGCCGTCGAGGGGCAGCTTGCGCACGCCGGTGAGACGCAAGTCGGGCGCTTCGAGCACGACGCGATCGCCGCGCTCTTCGCGAATCGGCAGGTCGACTACGTTACGGTAGCCCATGA
>DASSEA010000415.1:0-7141 GCA_035696805.1 Casimicrobiaceae bacterium | reverse complement strand
CCGCAACACGTCGAGGCACACGATGTTGCCCGACCCTTCCCAGATCGAGTTGACCGGCGCCTCGCGGTAGCCGCGCGCCAGCGGCAGCTCCTCGATGTAACCGTTGCCGCCGATCGCTTCCATCGCTTCGGACGTGACCGTCGACGTCCGCTTGCACACCCAGTACTTCGCGGCCGGCGTCACGATGCGCGCGGCCGCATGCAACGCGGTTCCGGCGCCAGCGTCGAGCGCGCGCGCGAGATTCTGCGCGAGCCGCATCGCCGCCTCGCTTTCGAGCGCGAGATCCGCGAGCACGTTCGCCATCAGTGGATGCTCGATCAGGCGCTTGCCGAACGTCGTGCGATGGCGCGCGTGATGCAACGCCCACGTCAAGGCACCGCGCATGATGCCTGCGCTTCCGATGACGCAGTCGAGCCGCGTGAGCTGCACCATTTCGAGAATCGTCGCAACGCCGCGTCCGCGCTCACCCACGGGCCACGCGAGCGCGCGCTCGAAGCGCACCTCGGCGGATGCGTTCGAGCGGTTGCCGAGCTTGTCCTTGAGCCGGTCAATGAAAATTGCATTGCGGCGTCCATCGGGCGCAATGCGGGGGAGCAGGAAGCAGCCGAGCCCGTCCGGCGTCTGCGCGAGCACGAGGTGCGCGTCGCACTGCGGCGCCGAAAAGAACCATTTGTGGCCGGTGATGCGCGATGCGCCGTCGGCATCCGGCTCGGCGAACGTGACGTTCGCGCGCACGTCCGATCCGCCCTGACGCTCCGTCATGCCCATGCCGATCAGCACGGAGCGCTTGTCGGCGACCGGTACTGCGCTCGCGTCGTACGCGTTTGACAGCAATCGCGGCAGCCACGTCGCGGTCGCGCCGGGTATGGTCGGCGCGTGCCGCATGATGACCGGCGCGCTCGCAAAGGTCATCGTCAGCGGACATTGCGTTCCGTTCTCGACCTGCGCATGCAGGTAGTACATCGCCGCGCGAACGACGTGCGCACCGGCTCGGGGCGCTTGCCACGGAGCGCAATGTTCGCCGACCGCCATCGCGCGCTGCATGAGGACGTGCCAGGCCGGATGGAACGCAACGTCGTCAATGCGCTCACCGGAGCGGTCGTGCGTGCATAACGAAGGCGGATTGCGATTCGCCGCGTCGGCGAGCGCGTAGCTCCCGGGATCGCCGAGAGCCGCACCCCAGGCGTCGAGTTGCGCCGTCCCCCAACCGCCGTCGCTGCGAGAGACCGCCTCCTGCAGCGGCATGTCGATCGCAAAGAGATTGCGACCTTCGAACGGCGGCGGCTGGTTCGCTGCGGTCGTTCGCCCCGGATCGTTCGCGTTCACGAACGCGGCGGCCGCAGCGCGGATTTCGGCCGGAAGACCTTGCAGACGTCCGCGTGCGTTTCGACGTAGGGGCCGCCGATCAGGTCGAGGCAATACGGAACGGCGGGGAACACGCCGTCGAGCGTTTCCTTGATCGCCTTCGGCTGTCCCGGAAGATTGAGGATCAGCGCGCGTCCGCGCACGACGCCGACCTGGCGCGACAGGATCGCCGTCGGCACGTAACGCAGGCTCACCTGGCGCATCTGTTCGCCAAAACCCGGCAGCACCTTGTGCGCGACCGCGAGCGTTGCCTCGGGCGTGACGTCGCGCGGCGCCGGACCGGTGCCGCCTGTTGTCAGCACGAGATCGCAGTGGACGCTGTCGACGAGCTCGGTCAGCGTGCGTTCGATCGTTGGCTGCTCGTCGGGAATCAGGCGCGTTTCCAGCCGGTACGGCGTCGCGAGCGCGGCGTCGAACCACGCCTTCAATCCGGGCAGCCCCTGATCCTCGTACACGCCGGACGACGCACGATCCGAGATCGACACCAGGCCCACCAGCAACGGTCGGTCGACGTCGCTCATCGAACGTGCTCTTCGACGATGCGGCTCAGCGCGCGAAACAGCGCGCGCGACTTGTGGGGCGCGGTACCGCGAGCGCGCTCCTCGCGCGCTTCCGCCGCGAGTTTCGCGAGCGACTCGGCGGACGCGTTGGGGTACGCGGCGACGAACGCCTGGACGCCTTCAGGTCCCGCCAGTGCGCGATCGCGCCACTGCTCGACGAGCGCGAACCGTGCGCGTTCGCGCTCCGGACCCTGCGCGAATCGCGCCAGCGCCTCGCGCAGCGGCTCGGGATCGACGTCGCGCATCAGCCTTCCGATGTACTGCAACTGGCGGCGCTTGGCCTCGTGTCGCGTGATCGTGCGCGCAAGCGCAATCGCATCGACCAGCGCTTCCGGCAGGTCGAGGGTCGCGAGGCGTTTCGGATCGAGCGCGATCAGCGCGACACCGAGTTGCTGCAACGCATGCATGTCGTTCTTGCGTCGCGTCTTCGATGGCGGCAGCGTGGCGCCATCGTGCGGCAGAGCGTCGTGGGAGTTCATGCGGGTGGAGGAACGCCTTTGCTATGATAGCCGACGCTCCCTTGCAGCAAGAACATGACGGTCTCCACGAACGCCGTGCGCGCGCCTGCGCCGACATCCCGGCCCGGGTACGGTGACGGCAAATCCCATTTCCCCGTATCGACCGCGACGCTCGAGCGCGTCGCCGCAGCGGTGCTCGACGCCGCGCGCGCCGGGGGCGCCACCGCTGCCGAGACCGAGGTGTCGCAGGCCGTCGGGCAAAGCGTCACCGTGCGCAAGGATGACGTCGAAACGATTGCGTACAACCGCGACAAGGGCGTCGGCGTCACCGTGTATGTCGGCGCGCGGCGTGGCCATGCGAGCACGGCCGACTTTTCGGATGAAGCCATTGGCGCCACCGTCGACAAGGCGCTCGCGATCGCGCGCTACACGGCGGAGGATCCATGCGCAGGACTCGCCGATCCTGATCGGCTGGCACGCGCGTGGCCGGATCTCGATCTCCACCATCCGTGGGAGCTGTCCGTCGACGATGCCATCGCACTCGGCCGCGAGACCGAGGCCGCGGCGCTGGCGGCCGATCCGCACATCACGAACAGCGAAGGCGCGAGCGTTTCGCGCGGCGAGTCGGAATTCATCTACGCGAACAGCCTCGGCTTCAGCGGTGGCTATCGCAGCTCGCGGCATCACATCGATTGCGCCGTGATCGGCGAACTCGATGGCGCAATGCAACGCGATTACTGGTACACGGCCGCTCGCGCGCCCGACGAGCTGCTCGCACCGCGCGACGTCGGCCGCATCGCGGGCGAGCGCACGGCGCGACGTCTGGGTGCGCGACAGCTCGGCACGCTCGAGTGTCCCGTGCTGTTCGAGGCGCCCGAAGCGGCCGATCTGCTGGGTGCCTTCGTGCATGCCGTGTCGGGAGGGAGCCTCTATCGCAAGTCGTCGTTCCTGCCCGATTCGCTCGGCCAGCCGGTGTTCGCGGCGCACGTCAACGTTCTCGAGGAGCCGCATCTGCTGCGCGGCCGCGGCAGTGCGCCGTTCGATAACGAAGGCGTGGCCACCGAGCGCCGGAAGGTCGTCGAGAACGGCGTCGTGCAGGGCTATTTCCTCGGCAGTTACTCGGCGCGCAAGCTCGGTCTGCGTTCGACCGGCAATGCGGGCGGCGCGCACAACCTCGTCGTTCCGGGCAGCGAAGACCTGGACGCGCTGATGCGACGGATGGGACGCGGGCTGTTCGTCACCGAGCAACTCGGCCAGGGCGTCAATGCGGTCACCGGCGACTACTCGCGCGGTGCCGCGGGTTTCTGGATCGAGAACGGACAGATCGCTTATCCGGTCGAGGAAATCACCATCGCCGGCAACCTGAAGCAGATGTTCCAGGACATCGTCGCACTCGGCAACGACATCGATCGCCGGGGCGCACGGCACATCGGGTCGATGCTCATTTCGCGCATGACGATCGCCGGCAGCTAGGCGGACGGCGTGCGAACAGGCCCCGGCTAGGCACGTGAACGTTCTCGAGCCGATCGCCGACTGGCTGCGCCGCGTCAACGATCCGCTTCGCAATTCGAACCAGATCGGACGCTGGATGGCCCGCCTGCCCGCGGGCGACGTGCTCGCGATCCAGGGCCAGGCGCTCGATCTTCTCGCCAAGTTTCCCGTCGGCGGTCGCGAAGCAACCGCGGCGCAGGTCGAGGCGCTGCTCGAACTCGACGCACGGCTCGAGCCCATCGTGGGCGACCTCACGCGCCAGTACACGATCAACTATCAGAAGAGTTCTACCGTCGAATCGCGGCTGTGGCACGCGGTATTCGACCTCGTGAAGGGCTTCGTCGGCGCCTACAACGCCGCGCTGCAGGCCGGCTTCCCGCATGCGGAGAATCGCCGCTGGCGCGTGATTCTTCCCTGGGCGCTCGTGCGTCTTTCGCATTACCGGGGACTCGACGGCAAGTTCAGGCTGTTTCGATACAGCCACTGGATTCCCGCGCAATGGCGCGAATTCCACGAGGTCTACGAACTCGCGCGTGCGCGCGCATGGCATCGCGAGCAACTCGTGTTCGGCGCCGGCGCGTTTGCGAAACCGGGCATTTTCGTCGAGCAGGTCTACCTCAACATGCTGCTGCTGATGCGGCTCGATTCGGGCAACTTCACGCCCGACCAGGTCGAGTGGGTCGCGAAGCAGCTCGAAGACTGGGCGCCGACACTCACGCTGATGCCGAAAGCGAGCGACGACGCGGGTTTCTACGTCGACCTGACCGGCGCGCAGGGCTTGCGCCGGCGGGACAAGCCCGTTGTCGGCGGCCGGGTGCTGTACGTCGACACCGGACCGGTCTATACGCGCATCGTCGAACGCCTGCGCTGGTTGCCGGAGAACGACGACGAGCCGCCCGCAGCCGGCGAACTGCCCGCGCGCGAACAGCGATTGCTGTTGATGCGCCTCGCCGCGCTGTTCGGGCCCGATGCGATCGCCCATGCGCCCCGTGCGTCGCGGCAATCGGCCGACGAGCACGTACGCGTCGTCAGCGGCCTGCATGCGCTGACGCGCGCAGTCGCCGAAATTGACCGGCTGCCCGAAGCGGCCCGCACCCCGGGCGTGATGACGAGCTTCGACGAGGTGACGCAGATCAACCCGGGGATCAATCCCGCTTCGATCGAGCGGCGCGTGCGCGGGACGCGCTGGAAGATGGTCGACCGCAGCGAGAGCGGGTGCCGCCTCGTGGCGCCGGCCAAGGAAGCCCCGGCAAAGCTCGGCGAGTTGCTGGCGATCAACGACGGCGGCCTCTGGATCCTTGGCGTCGTGCGGCGGATGCAGCGGCAGCAGGTGGACGAGATGACGGTGGGCGTCGAGATCATCGCGCGGCGACTCGTGCGCGTGCTCCTGCGGAACTGGGCGGCGCCGGTCGAAGCGCCCCGCGCCGGCCGCGGCCATTACGACAAGCCCTTCTTCGGCATTTACCTGCCGGCCGCGCCGGAGAACCGCCAGGCGTCGCAGCGCAGCCTGATCGGGCCCGACGATCGCTTCACGCCGGGTGGCATGATCGAACTCGATACGGGAAGCGCGCGCTATCTGATCCGGTTTACCAAGACACTCGAGCGCCAGACCGGCTGGACGTGGACGCTGTTCAACGCCGTGCGAAAGCTTGCACCGTGACCGCGAGCATCCCCGGCGCGGCTGCTAGAATGCCGGACTAAATTGCGTAGGGCCAAAGGCTGGCGCAGCGGGTGGGAGAACGGGCCCAGCGCCCCAAGCGGGAAATCAACGTCGGCGCAGCCGGCACACGAGAGCGAGGAGATACGGATGGAGCGTCGTTCGTTCATCAAGCACACCGGCCTGGCCGGGATCCTGGCGGCGAGTTCCGCGCCCGCGTTCGCGCAGGCCGCACCGGAGGTCAAGTGGCGGCTGGCATCGAGCTTTCCGAAGAGCCTCGACACGATCTACGGCGCGGCAGAGGTGATCAGCAAGCGCGTCGCGGCGGCGACCAACAACAAGTTCCAGATCCAGACGTTTGCCGGCGGCGAGATCGTTCCGCCGTTCGGTGTCGTCGATGCGGTGCAGAACGCCACGATCCAGTGCGCGCATACGGCGCCGTACTATTTCTTCGGCAAGGATCCGACGTTCGCGTTCGGCTGCGCAATTCCGTTCGGCATGAACTTTCGCCAGCAGAACGCGTGGATGTATCACGGCGGCGGCATGCAGTTGATGCGCGAGTTCTACAAGGACTACAACATCGTCAATTTCCCGGCCGGCAACACCGGCTCGCAGATGGGCGGCTTCTTTCGCAAGGAAATCAAGACGCCGGCCGACTTCAAGGGCCTGAAGATGCGCATCGGGGGAACCGGTGGGCTGCCCCTCCAGAAGCTCGGCGTCATCCCGCAGCAGATCCCGGGCGGTGACATCTATCCAGCGCTCGAAAAGGGCACGATCGACGCAGCGGAATGGGTCGGTCCGTACGACGACGAAAAGCTCGGGCTTTACAAGGTCGCGAAGTACTACTACTACCCCGGCTGGTGGGAAGGCGGGCCCGAACTCGACCTGTTCGTGAACGCCAAGGCGTACCAGGACCTGCCGAAGGATTACCAGGCGATCCTCGAAGCCGCATGTTACGAAGCGCACGTCGACATGATGGCGAAGTACGACGCGCTGAATCCTGTGGCGCTCAAGAAGCTGATCGCCGGGGGCGTGAAGCTCGCACCGTTCTCGAACGAGATTCTCGCCGCCTGCTACAAGGCGACGACGGAAACGTACGAGGAGATCGCCGGGAAGAACGCGAAGTTCAATAAGATCTACGAGCCGTGGAAGGCGTTTCGCAACGACCAGATCTCGTGGTTCCAGGTCGCGGAAAACCGGTTCGACAACTTCATGATCGCGACCGGCCGCATGTCGCAGCGCGGACCCAGCAAGTAAGCTCCGGCGTCAGGTCGACGAGAACCCCGCTTCGGCGGGGTTTTTTTCGTGCGTCTGAGACCCGGCGCGACGCGGCGCCCGGCATCTCGTTGTTGCACGTATTTGGCAAATGCGCGAAGCGGCAGCGCAACACCTGTATCACTCTCCCCCGCGGCGCGCGAAGCGGCGGGCGCAACCTCGCGCGCGAGTGGGAGCGCGGTCCGTCACGGGTGGCGCGGCGCGCTGCGCGCGCGAAGCGCGACGTCGTAGCCTGCCGCGCCGGGCACCCGTAGGAGCGCGTTTGCGGACTTCGAGCGCGCGAGCGCTGCGCCCGCTGCCGAACTCAGGAAGACGCAAAAGAGGACGCGCGAGCC
>DASSEA010000414.1:0-2222 GCA_035696805.1 Casimicrobiaceae bacterium | reverse complement strand
TGCTTCCTCGGAGAGCGCCTCGCGTCCGAACAGCGCGGTCAGCGGACGCGAAATGCGCTCGCGCGACAGGCCGAGGCCGCTCTTCAGTCGTTCGGACCAGCTGCGCTCGCCGTCATCGGCCTTGCGCTTGAACAGATCGAGCATCGGATTGGGCGCTGCAGGCAAAGGTACAATTCTACCTTTCGATCGACGGCGCACGCTTGGCGCAAGCGCACCAGATTCGCATCATCGGCGGACGCTGGCGCGGCCGGCGCATCCGCTTTCCGGCCGTCGCCGACATACGCCCGACCCCCGACCGGGTTCGCGAAACGCTGTTCAACTGGCTCGGTCAGGATCTCGGCGGCGCGCGCACGCTCGATCCGTTTGCAGGCAGCGGGGCGCTTTCATTCGAGGCGCTGTCGCGCGGCGCCGCGCTCGCGGTGGCCGTCGATCGCAAGCGCGAGCTGGTGCGCGCACTCGACGCGGCCGCGCAGACGCTGGGCGCGACGCTCGAGACCCACTGTGCCGACGCGCGAGCGTTCCTGGCGCGCGAGACGCGCTTGTTCGACGTCGTCTTCCTCGATCCGCCGTTCGCCGATCCGCAATGGGAAACGCTGCTGCCGGCAGCCGCCGCGCGCGTCGCCGCGGATGGCGCGCTCTATGTCGAGGCTTCGACCCCGCTCGCCGCGCCTGCCGGCTTCGCGATCGTGCGCGGCGACAAGGCCGGACAGGTGCATTATCATCTGCTGCGCCGTCTGCCCGGCGGTGCGAGTGACGGCGGACAGCCGGACGGGGAGATCGGGGCATGCTGAAAGTCGTCTATCCTGGAACCTTCGACCCGTTCACCAAAGGGCACGAGGACCTGGTCCGGCGCGCGGCAAAGCTGTTCGACCGCGTGATCGTCGCGATCGCGGACAGCGAGAGCAAGCGCCCGATGTTCAGTGCCGACGAGCGTATCGCGATGGCGCGCGAAGTCCTGGCATCGTATGCCAACGTCGAGGTTGCGGGCTTCTCCGGGCTGCTGATGGATTTCGTGCACTCGGTCGGGGCCACGACGATCCTGCGCGGCCTGCGCGCGGTGTCGGACTTCGAGTACGAATTTCAGATGGCCGGCATGAACCGCAACCTCCACCCCGAGGTCGAAACGCTGTTCCTGACCCCGGCCGAGCAATACCTGTTCATGTCCTCGACGATCGTCCGTGAAATCGCCCGCTTCGGGGGCGACGTCGGCAAGTTCGTGCCGCCGGCCGTCGTCGCGCGGCTCAAGGCCAAGGCGGACGAGGAGCGTGCGGCGCAGTCCCGCGAGAGGTCCTGATGGCGCTGATCATCACCGACGAATGCATCAACTGCGACGTCTGCGAGCCCGAGTGCCCGAACGGTGCGATCTCGCAGGGTCTGGAAATCTACGTGATCGATCCCGGCAAGTGCACAGAATGCGTCGGCCACTTCGACAAGCCGCAATGCGTCGAAGTCTGTCCGGTCGATTGCATTCCGGTGAATCCCGACTTCGTGGAAAGCAAGGATCAGCTGCTGCTGAAATACCGCGGTCTGATGGCGGCCAAGGCCGGCAACGTGCCGGCTTGATCCGTCGCGCGCGAAGGCGCTAGGCGTTGGCCGCGAGCGGCAGCGGCTCGGACTGCTCGCAGATCGCGTCGATCGCGGCGAGCTCCCGCGCGAGCGCGCCGATCTGCGCCCTGGCGGCCACTTCGGCCTGCTCGAGCTCGGCGATGCGCTCCTCGAGCTCGTCGCTCGCGCGATGGATGCGCTTGACGCTTTCGAGCCTGCGGCGCAGCTGCAGGTGGTGCTCGCGCACCTGGGTCTCCAGCGGCGCCATCACGGCCTTCAGCCAGCTCTCCAGGTCGCGGTTCGCGATGTCGAACACGTGCTTGACGCGAATCGCGATCGTCTCGAAAAACCGCTTCATCAGCGTGAACTTGGCCTTGCTGACCATGTTCCACAGCGTGTTGAAATGCACGTTGTACGCGCGCTCCAGCCGCTCGACTTCCTTCTGGTACTTGAGCATCGAGAACGGGGGCGGCGTGAACGGCTCGATGCCGTGCTCCTTGGCAAAGCGCTGATACATCGCCTGCATCATCTCGTGCGTCTCGGCGGTCTGCCGCGCGCTCGCGTCGAGGCTGCCGTAGATCTTGGCGAAGAAATCGCCCATCGCCGAGCGCACGCCCTTGGTGAACGGACTCTTCTCGATCCGCTCGCGAGTGTCGGCGGCCGTGGCGCGCAGCGTC
>DASSEA010000413.1:0-5264 GCA_035696805.1 Casimicrobiaceae bacterium | reverse complement strand
CCCGATCCTCGCCGAGCGCGTCGTGGAATTCGCGGGTCAGCCCGTGTTCGCGGTCGCCGCGACGAGCGTGAATGCCGCGCGCCGCGCCACGCAGGTCGCCGACCTCGCCATCACGCCGCTGCCGGCGATCCTGACGATCGAGGATGCACTTGCCGCGCAATCGTATGTACTGCCGCCGGTTCACGTGACGCGCGGCGACGCGTCCGCCGCCATCGCAGCAGCGCCGCGACGCCTGCACGGGCGGTTCGAGTGCGGCGGACAGGATCATTTCTACCTCGAAGGCCAGATCGCGCTCGCAATCCCGCGCGAGCGCGGCGCCATGCACATTCATACGTCGACCCAGCACCCGGGCGAAGTGCAGCACATGGTCGCGCGCGCGCTTGGCGTGGCCGAGCACGATGTCGTCGTCGAATGTCGGCGGATGGGCGGCGGCTTTGGCGGCAAGGAAACGCAGATGTCGCTCTTCGCGTGCATCGCCGCGATCCTCGCGCGCAGGACCGGACGCGCCGTCAAGCTGCGCCTGGACCGCGACGACGACATGCGCTCGACGGGCAAGCGCCACGCGTTCCAGTATCGCTACGACGTTGGTTTCGACGACGCGGGGCGCGTGCTCGGCCTCGACGTCACGCTGGCATCGCGCTGCGGCTTTTCCGCGGACCTGTCGGGACCGGTCAATGATCGCGCGGTGTTTCACCTGGACAACTGCTACTGGCTGCCGCACGTCGCGATCCATTCGTATCGCTGCAAGACGAATACCGTCTCGGACACGGCGTTTCGCGGCTTCGGCGGGCCGCAGGGAATGTTCGCGATCGAGACGATCCTCGACGGCATCGCACGCACGCTCGGCCTCGACCCGCTCGATGTCCGCAAGGCGAATCTCTACGGCAAGCTTGAGCGCAATGTCGCGCCCTACGGGATGACGATCGAGGACAACGTCGCGCCGGACCTGATCGCCGATCTCGAGGTACGTGCGCGCTACCGCGAGCGCCGCGCCGCGATCGCTGCCTGGAACCGCGACAGTCCGATCATCAAGCGCGGCATCGCGCTGACACCCGTCAAGTTCGGCATCTCGTTTACGGCGACGCACTACAACCAGGCCGGTGCGCTCGTCCACGTCTACAAGGACGGGACCGTGCTGCTCAATCACGGCGGCACCGAGATGGGTCAGGGCCTGTTCATCAAGGTGCAGCAGGTCGTCGCACAGGAACTCGGCGTTCCCCTCGCGGCAGTGCGCGTGTCGGCCTCGGATACGAGCAAGGTGCCGAACGCGTCGCCGACGGCCGCATCGTCGGGCAGCGACATCAACGGCATGGCGGCACGCGCTGCCGCGCGGACGTTGCGGGAGCGTCTTGCCGCGTTCGCCGCCACGCGCACGGGCTGCGCACCCGCCGACGTCCGCTTCGAGGGCGGCGCGGTTCGCGCAGGTGACGAACGCATCGCCTTCACCGCGCTCGTCGATGCGGCGTACCACGCCCGCATCCCGTTGTCGGCGACCGGCTTCTACGCGACGCCGAAGATCCATTACGACCGCACGACGCTGACCGGCCGCCCTTTCTTTTATTTCTCGTATGGCGCGGCGGTGTCGGAGGTCGCGATCGATACGCTGACCGGCGAGCATCGCCTGACAGCGGTCGACATCCTTCACGACGTCGGCGCGTCACTCAACCCGGCCATCGATCGAGGGCAGATCGAAGGCGGCTTTCTGCAGGGGTGGGGATGGCTGACGATGGAGGAACTGTATTTTCAAGCCGACGGCAGGCTCGCCACGCACGCGCCGTCGACGTACAAGATCCCGACCGCACGTGACGCGCCGTGGCGGTTCGACGTCACGTTCTACGGCGAACCGAACCGCGAAGAAACGATTCACCGGTCGAAGGCGGTCGGCGAACCGCCGCTGATGCTTGCGCTGTCGGGGTTCCATGCGTTGCGCGATGCGATCGCGAGCGTCGCCGATTATCGATTCGTACCGGCGCTGTCGGCACCTGCGACGCCCGAACGCGTGCTCGCATCAGTCAGCGCGCTTCAGGACCGCATGCAATGACCGAGCACGCGACGCGCGCGGTGCTCTGGCTCGAGCCGCTCGCCGAGGCGCTCGCGCGCGATGGTGCCGCGGTGCTCGTCGTCGTCGCCGGCGTGCAAGGTTCCGCGCCGCGCGAGACGGGCGCGACGATGGTCGTATCCGCCTCGTCGTGCACCGGGTCGATCGGGGGTGGGCATCTGGAATTCGAGGCAACGCGCATCGCGCGGAGCGCCCTCGACGGGGACGCGCGCACGACGTGGACCGTCCGCTTCCCGCTCGCCGCACGCCTCGGCCAATGCTGCGGCGGCGTCGCGACGCTGGCGTTTTCGCGTGTCCTTCGTGACGAATCCGCGTGGCTCGATGCGGCGCTGGCGTGCGCGCGCACCGGTGCGCCGTTCGCACTGATCTCTACCGTCGATTCGCCTGCCGCCGGGCGATTGCTCGTGACGGCCGACGATGCGCGCGGAAGTCTCGGCGAAGTCGCGCTCGATTCCGCGAGTACCGCGCTCGCGCGAACGCGGCTCGCCGGCACCGCCGCAGGCGCTGCACTGGTGTCCTCGAACAACGATCCGCAACAGACGCTGCTGCTGCAGGTGGAGCGACCCGATCCGTTTCCCGTCCTGGTTTTCGGCAACGGACACGTGGGTCGCGCGCTCGTCCAAGTGCTCGGCGTGCTGCCCGCGCAAGTCCGTTGGATCGACGCCCGCGGGAGCGATTTTCCGGCGGATGCGCCTGCGAACGTGCAGATCATCGTTTCCGAAACGCCCGAAGAGGAACTGCGCGATGCGCCACCCGGCGCGTTCATTGTCGTCACGACGCACAGCCATGCCCTCGATTACACGCTGATCGAAACGGCGCTCGCGCGCGACGACTGGCGCTACGTCGGATTGATCGGGTCGCGGTCAAAGCGCGCGCAGTTCGAGCGACGCCTCGCCGCGCGCGGCCATCCCACCGATGCGATGGCGCGCGTGCACTGTCCGATCGGGCTCAAGGGCGCGACGATCAAGGCAAAACATCCCGGTTCGATCGCGGTGGCGATCGCCGCCGAGCTCCTCGTCGTACGCGAAGCGGGCGTGCGCGCGCCGGCGATTTTCGTCGCATCGCGGTGAGCGACCCCCGCGCACCGCGCCTGGCGCTGCGCGGCATCAGCAAACGGTACCCCGGCGTCCTCGCGAACGACGGCATCGACCTCGACGTGCTGCCGGGCGAGATTCACGCCGTGCTCGGCGAAAACGGGGCAGGCAAGTCGACGCTGATGAAGGTCATCTACGGCATCGTGAAGCCCGATGCCGGCACGATCCGCTGGGAAGGCGCACCCGTGACGATCGCGAATCCTGCGCAGGCGCGCAAGCTCGGGATCGGCATGGTGTTCCAGCATTTCTCGCTGTTCGACACGTTGACGGTCGCGGAGAACATCCGCCTCGCCGTCGATACGATCGCCGCGCGTGCCCTGCCGGCGCGCATCCGCGACGTGTCCGAGCGCTACGGTCTTGCGCTCGATCCGGACCGTCACATCCACACGATGTCGGTGGGCGAGCGGCAACGCGTCGAGATCGTGCGCTGCCTGCTGCAGGAACCGCGGCTCCTGATCATGGATGAGCCGACGTCGGTGCTGACGCCGCAGGCGGTGCTGCGGCTGTTCGACACGTTGCGCACGCTCGCCGCCGAAGGCCGCAGCATTCTCTACATCAGCCACAAGCTCGACGAAATCCGGGCGCTGTGCCATCGCGCGACCGTTCTGCGTGCCGGTCGCGTGACCGGCGAATGCGATCCGCGCGTCGAAACGTCGGCCACGCTTGCGCGGATGATGATCGGCGGCGAGCTTCCGCATCCGCGTCACCGCGACGCGGCCGCCGGCGCACCGGCGCTCGTCGTCGACGCGCTCGACGTACGCGCGGGCGATCCGTTCGGCACGACGTTGCGCGGCATTTCGTTCAGCGTTCGCGCCGGCGAGATCGTCGGCATCGCCGGCGTTTCGGGCAATGGCCAGAAGGAACTGCTGGCAGCGCTGTCCGGCGAGCGCACGCTCGGCCGCAAGGACGCGATCATCCTGTGTGGAACGCCTGCCGGGCGGCTTGGCGCAGCCGCACGGCGCTCGCGCGGACTTGCGTTCGTTCCCGAGGAGCGGCTCGGGCGGGGCGCCGTTCCCGAGATGTCGCTCGCCGACAATGCGCTGCTGACGACGCGCGCACCCGCGCTCGTTGCACGCGGTTTCATCCGCAGCAAGGGCGTGCGAGCGTATGCGACGAAGACGATCGCGGATTTCCGTGTCAAGGCCACGGGCCCCGATGCAGCGGCGCGCAGCCTTTCGGGCGGCAATCTGCAGAAGTTCATCGTCGGCCGCGAGATCGGGCAGCAGCCCAGGGTGCTGATCGCGGCGCAACCGACGTGGGGCGTCGACGTCGGCGCGTCGGCGCAGATTCGCCAGGCGCTGATCGATCTTCGCGACCGCGGCGTTGCGGTGCTCGTCATCTCCGAGGAACTGGATGAACTGATGGAGATCTGTGACCGTCTTGCGGTGATTGCGGAGGGCCGACTGTCCGAGGCGAAGTCGATTCATGCGACGAGCGCCGAGGAAATCGGCATGCTGATGGCGGGCTCGCACGCGACGCGCGGCGAGCCCAGGGCCAACGCCGCGGGCGCATGAGGGCGTTCTTCGAGGCGCGGCCACAGCCGTCCCGGCTCGCCGTGTGGATGGCGCCGGTACTCGCGACGGGGGCGACGCTCGTCATCGGATTCATCGTGTTCGAGGCGTTCGGCAAGAATCCGCTCGCCGCCTTCAACGCATTTTTCATCCAGCCCGTCGCCACGCGGTACGGCGTTGCCGAGCTGTTGCTGAAGGCGACGCCGCTGATGCTGATCGCGACCGGGCTCGCGATCGGTTATCGCGCGAACGTGTGGAACATCGGCGCCGAAGGTCAGCTGACGCTCGGCGCAATGGCGGGGGGCGGACTCGCGCTCCTCGCCGGCGACGGCTCCTGGCCGGCGATCGTGCTGCTGCCTGCGATGTTCGCGTGCGGCGCATTGGCTGGCATGGCGTGGGCCGCGATCCCGGCGTGGCTGCGCACGCGCTTCAACGCGAACGAGATCCTGACCTCGCTCATGCTGGTGTACGTCGCGAGCCTGTTCCTGTCGCTGCTCGTGCACGGGGCGTGGCGCGATCCCGAGGGCTACAACTTCCCGCAATCGAAGCTGTTCGATGCCGCGGCGCTGCTGCCGAACCTCGTTCCCGAGACGCGGCTCA
>DASSEA010000412.1:0-3024 GCA_035696805.1 Casimicrobiaceae bacterium | reverse complement strand
GAACTACATCATCACCTCGTCGCTCGCGGCCCCGATTCTGCTCCAGCTCGACGTGCCGCTCATCGTCTCGCACATGTTCGTGTTCTATTTCGGCATCATGGCCGACCTGACGCCGCCCGTGGCGCTCGCCGCGTTCGCCGCCGCGTCGATTGCCAAGGCATCGCCGATGCGCATCGGCTGGAAAGCCACGCACATCGCCATCGCCGGCTTCGTCATTCCTTACATGGCCGTGTACGACCCCGCGCTGATGCTGCAGCCCGAAACCGCGGGTGCCGGCCTGTCCGCGGTAGCCGTCGTCTACGTCATCGTGAAGGCGGTGATCGCCATCGGTCTGTGGGGCGGCGCCGCAGTGGGTTACTTCCTGCGCGGGCCGCTCACGTGGATCGAACGGATCATCGCGTTCGCGTCCGCCGCGTTGCTCGTCGCGGCCGCGTCCTGGACCGATCAGGTCGGATTCGTCGCGAGCGGACTGTTCATCGCGTGGCACCTGTGGCGTTCGCGCGGCATGCCGTCGTTCGCCGAAACGAAAGCGGCGCACGATCCGCCGCGATGAACGCGATCTGCCTCGTCGTCGCGGGCGTGCTCCGCGCGACGCTGCCGACGAACGAGGTCACGATCGCCTGGCTGCATTCGGTCGAGAAGATCCGCTGGGTCGAGCGTTATCGCGTCGAACACGACGCGCTGCGCCTGATCGAAGCGCGCATCGAAGGATCGGGCGCCGGGATGGATCCGCCGTCCGATGCGACCTTCGCCGGCGGCGGCTGGACGTGGCATCCGGCGGTCGACCCGCTCCCGCATGTGCGCCTGACGGTGTCGCCGTTCGCGCGGGACTACGACGTTTGCGATGGCGACCGCTGCCGAACGCTGACGAGCATCATCGCGTCGGGATCGCCGTCCTCCGACGCACGCGGCCGCATCGAGGTGGTCGACATGCAGGCCTGCCGCCGAGCGAACGGGTAAGACGCCCTCGTCAGCATCATCCGAGGCCGAGCCGACGAAGTGCAACGCTTCACCAGCGTCAGCCGGCGGCAAGCAGATCGGGCGTCAGCGGCGCGCGCCGCTCGATCGAACTGACGTGCAGGCTGAACCGCGATAGGCGCCGATCGAGAAAATAGTTCCGCAGCGTTCTCGCGATGGTCCGGAACGCGAGTGATTCCCACGGAACGTCGCGCTCGTCGAACAACTGCACGTCGAGGCTCTCCGCGCCGGGACCGAAGCCGGTATCGACGAGGCGCGCGCGGAACATCATGTACACCTGGTTGATCTGCGGCAGGCTGATGATCGTGTAAAGCTCGCCGAGTTCGACGCGCGCATGCGCCTCCTCCAGCGTCTCGCGCAGCGCACCGGTCGCAAGCGTCTCGCCATTCTCGAGAAAGCCGGCGGGGAGCGTCCACAGGCCATAGCGTGGCTCGATCGCGCGCTTGCACAGCAGGATCCGATCTTCCCACGCCGGCAGGCAGCCGACGACGATCTTGGGGTTCTGGTAATGGATCGTGCCGCAATCGTCGCACACATGGCGCGGCAGCGTGTCGCCGTCCGGAACGCGCTGCACGACGTGCGCAGAGCCGCAGTGACTGCAGAATTTCACGCCGTCATCGGCCGTGCCCCGGCGTCGAGGAAATGCGCGCGGTAATAGCGCAATTCGTCGATCGATTCGAGGATGTCGGCCAGCGCCTCGTGCTTGCCCTCCTTGGGAATGCCCTTCATCAGGTCGGGCCGCCAGCGGCGCGCGAGCTCCTTAAGCGTCGAGACGTCGAGATTCCGGTAATGAAACCAATCCTCGAGCGCCGGCATGAACCGCGCGAGAAAGCGACGATCCTGGCAGATCGTGTTCCCGCACATCGGTGACGCTTTCGCCGGTACGTGCGTGCGCAGGAATTCGAGCGCTGCCGTTTCGACGTCCGCCTCCGTCGTGGTCGCTGCCTTCACCTTGTCGATCAGGCCCGAGCGTCCGTGCGTCGACTTGTTCCACGCATCCATGCCGTCGAGAACGCTGTCGTCCTGGTGGACGACGTACACCGGCGCCTGCGCGACCGTTTCAAGCGCGTGATCGGTGACGACCAGCGCGACCTCGAGAATGCGATCGGTGTCCGGACGCAAGCCCGTCATTTCGAGGTCGATCCAGATCAGCCGATTGGGGTCCTGAGGCATGGGTCAGCGGAGCGTAGAATGATTCGGTCAATTTAGCATGAGCGTCGCGCCTGCGGCCGACGCTTTGGTCATGGCTTCCTCCTTCACGCTGCTTTTCGTCGTTGCACTCGGCATTTCGATTGCCGTGCGCCTGTGGCTCGCCCTGCGCCAGGTTGCGCACGTGCGCGCGCATCGCGATGCAACGCCGGCTGCGTTCGCCGCGCGCGTCGATGCGAATGCGCACCGCAAGGCCGCCGATTACACGGTCGCGAAGCAGCGGCTCGGGATGCTGGAAACGATGGTCGACGCGCTGGTGCTGCTCGCGGTGACGCTCGGTGGCGGGCTCGCGTGGATACTCGTCGCGACGGAGTCGCTCGCGATCCCGCCGTTGCTGCGCGATTTGATGCTGCTCGTCGCCGTCGCACTGATCGGCGGCGTTTTGGCGCTCCCTTTTTCATGGTGGCGCACGTTTCGCATCGAGGAGCGCTTCGGATTCAACCGCTCGACGATGAAGTTGTGGCTGACCGATATCGTGAAGGGAATCGCCGTCGGCGCCGTGCTCGGCTTGCCGCTGGCGCTCATCGTCCTGTGGCTGATGCGCAGCGCGGGTGCGTGGTGGTGGGTGTTCGCATGGATCGCCTGGATGGGATTTCAGTTGCTGGTGCTCGTGCTCTACCCGACGGTCATCGCGCCGATCTTCAACCGGTTCTCGCCGCTGCCGGCAGGCGATGCGCGCGAACGCATCGAGCGGCTGCTCGCGCGATGCGGCTTTCGCGCATCGGGCCTGTTCGTGATGGACGGCTCGAAGCGGTCGGGCCACGGCAACGCGTATTTCACGGGCTTCGGGCGTGCGAAGCGCGTCGTGTTCTTCGACACGCTGCTGTCGCGGCTTGC
>DASSEA010000411.1:0-6989 GCA_035696805.1 Casimicrobiaceae bacterium | reverse complement strand
CGCCGTCATGGCTGCATGCAGGTTCGCTTCCGTGCCGGCGACGACCCGCGCGGTGAACGCCGATGCATTCGATCCGTGCTCCGCATGCAGGATCATGTCGATGTCCATCAAGCGCGCCGCGTCGGCACTCGGCCGCGCGCCCTTCAACATGTACAGGAAGTTCGCTGCGTGCCCGAGCGCCGGATCGTGCGGAACCGGCCCGCGGCCGCGACGAACGTGCTCGTGCGCGGCTATGATCAGCGGCACCTGCGACGTGAGCCGGATACCTTTGCGCAGCGTGGCTTCTGGCGTGTTGTCCGCCACCTCCGGATCGGTCGCCGCCAGCGCCGACACGGCGGTGCGAAGCACGTCCATCGGATGCGCCGCGCGCACGATGCGAATGACGTCGACCACCGCATCGGGAAGCGACCGTGCAGCCTTGAGCTCGGCGTCGAAGCGCGCAAGTTCCGCCGGTTTCGGCAGCTCGCCGTGCAGCAGCAGGTAGCAGGTCTCCTCGAACGTCGAATGCTCCGCGAGGTCGTGGATCGAATAGCCGCGATACCGCAACTCGCCTGCGCGGCCGTCGATGAAGCACACGCGCGAGCGATCGAAATGAACGCCTTTCAGTCCGCGGTGAATTTCGGGGCTTTCGCTGCTTTCCGACATCGGGAAATCCTTGCGACGTGTGGAGGGATCAGGCGAGCCGGCATCCTTGCGAGGCGAGAGGCATCAGACCAGCCAGGTCAGGAAACCGCGTACGTTCTTCGTGAACGCGACCGACACGATGTAACCGAACGTCAGCAGTGCGGCGCCCCACGCGACGGCGCGAGCGCTCTTGGTGCGGCCGAAGCGCAGCGCGATCATGCCGAGGCCGATGTAGACGAGCAGCCCCGCGATCTTGGCGGCGATCCACGGCGCGTCCGTCGGGGAAAGCCGCAGCAGCCATGCCAGCCAGATCGCGGAAACGATCAGGACCGTATCGACGACGTGTGGCAGCGTCTTGGCCGCGCGATGCCGGACCCACGGCGCATCGCGCAGCATGGCGATACCGCGCGCCACGAACCCCGCGAAGGAGATTGCCACCGCCGACTGGTGAACGAGCTTGAGCGTCGCGTAATCCATGCGTCCGTCACCGAAGACGCGGTTCGACGCTAAGGCGCCGGCGCGCGGTACCAACGGGATCTTCGCGAACGGCCGCCGGCCGCGCACGAGATCGGCGAGCGCGTATTGTGCAAGAACCGTAATCGAACAGCGGGGTCGGAGCGACAGGTCGAATTGCTCTGGCCCCGAAGTCGAGCGCGCGTCGTTCAGCGGATCGTCATGCCGCCGTCGGCGGCAAGCACCTGCCCGGTGACGTAACTCGAGGCGTCGGAAGCGAAGAAGACGAACACCGGCGCGATTTCGCGCGGCTCGGCCCAGCGGCCGAGCGGAATGCGCGCGAGGTACTTGTCGCGAAAGCGCTCGTCGGTGCGGATCGTCTCGGTCATCGGCGTCGCCGCGCCGGGCGCTATCGCGTTCACCGTGATGCCGTGCTGCGCGAGTTCCTTTGCGGCCGACATCGTGACGCCCACGATGCCCGCCTTCGCGGCGCTGTAGTTGATCTGCCCGATCGTCCCGAGCACGCCGGCCGTCGACGTCACGTTGATGATGCGTCCGTAATGCTGTGCCATCATCAGCGGCGCCACCGCCTGCAGGCAGTTGAACGTGCCGGTCAGGTGCACGCCGAGCACGGCGTCCCACTGCGCGGCCGTCATCTTGTGCAGCATCGCCGGGCGAATGATGCCCGCGTTGTTGACGAGGACGTCGATGCGGCCGAAGTGCTCGATGGTTGCGGCGACCGTCGCGTCGACGTCGGCTCGCGACGAAACGTCGCAACGGGATGCGATCGCCTCCGCACCGGTGCCGGCAAGCGCTTCGGCGAGCGCGCGCGCCGCGTCGAGCGCGACGTCGGCGATGCACACGCGCGCACCTTCCGCGGCGAATGCGCGGACGACCGCTTCCCCGATGCCTTGTGCCGCGCCGGTGACGAGCGCGGTCCTGCCTTCGAGTTGCATGCGTGATCCCCGTGTCGCGCGTCCTGCGCGGACTCCGGCCACGGTGCGCGTTGCGGGCACGCGGCGCATTGACCGGCATCAACTCGAGTCAGCGTCCACCGCGATTGCTGCCCGGCGGGACGACGGGACGACGAACGTCGGCTCCGGGTTGATCTGGCTCAAGGTACTCCGCCGGACGCGGGTCGAGAATCCATTCTCCACAGGAGCCGACGGAGCGCGCGCATGGAGCGGTCGTTCGAACGCGAAGTGCAGTTGCTCGCGAAAGGCGACGGCGAGGTCGTCCACGCCGAGGGCATCGTCGCGGTCGCGAAGGCGTTGCTGCAGTCGGGGGTTTCGTACGTCGGCGGCTATCAGGGATCGCCGGTCTCGCAACTGCTCGACGTGCTCGTGCAGGCGCGCGAATACCTCGCGTCGCTTGGCGTCCACGTCGAGGCGTGCACGAACGAGGCAGCGGCCGCCGCGATGCTCGCCGCGTCGGTGAACTATCCGATGCGCGGCGCCGTGACGTGGAAGTCGATCGTCGGCACCAACGTCGCATCGGACGCATTGTCGAATCTCGCGTCCCCCGGCGTGATCGGCGGCGCACTGATCATCGTCGGCGAGGACTACGGGGAAGGCTCGAGCGTCGTGCAGGAGCGCACGCACGCGTTTGCAATGAAGTCGTCGCTGTGCCTGCTCGACCCGCGCCCCGAGCTCCAGCACGTCACCGGCATCGTCGAGCACGCGTTCGCGCTTTCGGAAGCGGCGTCGACGCCCGTGATCCTGCAATTGCGCATACGCGCCTGCCACCTGCAGGGTACGTTCGTCTGCAAGGATAACGTGGCGCCGGCACTGTCTTCGCGCGATCCGTCGGCGCCAGCCGCTGCGTTTCGCGCCAACGTGATGCCGCATCCGCCCTACACCTTCGAGCACGAACGGCAGAAGGTCGAGGCGCGCTTGCCCGCCGCGCGCCGCTACATCGTCGAACACGCGCTGAACGAGGTGTTCGAAGGCGACCTTGCGGACGTCGGCATCATCGTCCAGGGCGGCATCTACAACAACCTGGCCGGCGCAATGGCGATCGCCGGCTTCGTCGATGCGAATGGCGGGAGCCGCATTCCCACGCTGGTCCTGAACGCGACGTACCCGCTGGTCCCCGACGAGATCGTCGCGTTCTGTGCGGACAAGCGTGCCGTGCTCGTGCTCGAGGAAGGGCATCCGGAATTCATCGAATTCGAGCTCGACGCGGTCCTCGCCCGCGCGGGCTGCCGATGCGCGGTCCGCGGCAAGGCCACGATGGCGAACGCCGGCGAGTACACCGTCGAACGCATCGTCCTCGGCCTCGAGCGCTTCGCCGACGAATTCGTCCCGGCGTTGTCCACGGCCGAAGTTGCCGCGTGGCGCCACGACGTCGATGGCGTGCGCGCACGCGCGCGCGAACTGCTCGGCGCAACCGTGCCCGCGCGGCCACCGGGGTTTTGCGTCGGCTGCCCCGAACGCCCGGTGTTCAGCGCATTGAAGCTGGTCGAGCGCAAGCTTGGCCGGCGTCATGTCGCCGCGGACATCGGCTGCCACTCGTTCGCGATGTTCGAGCCGTTTGCGATCGGGAATTCGATCACCGGCTACGGTATGGGACTCGCGAGCGCGGCAGGCGTCGGGCCGGTCAGTCTGCAGCGCCCGCTCGCCACGGTGGGCGACGGCGGGTTCTGGCACAACGGCTTTCTATCCGGCGTGACGTCGGCGATCAAGAACGGCACCGACGCCGTGCTGCTGATCTTCAAGAACGGCTACACGTCCGCGACCGGCACGCAGGAACTGGTGTCCACACCCGCGGCGGCGCGCCGTGACGCCGCAGGCGGCGCCAGTACGACCGCGACCGACACCACGATCGAAGACGTGCTGCGCAGCGTCGGCGTTCCGTGGCTTCGCACCGTGCACAGCTACGACGTGAAGACGATGCGAGCGACGCTCGGCGAGGCGTTCACGACGTCGCACACGGGCCTCAAGGTCGTCGTTGCGGAGGGCGAGTGTCAGCTCGAACGGCAACGACGGCTGCGCACCGAGCGCGCCCGCGCGATGGCGGAGCGCACGCGTGCCGCGCGCGTTCGGTATGGCATCGACGAAGACATCTGCACCGGCGACCGCGCGTGCATCCGGCTGTCCGGATGCCCATCGCTGACGCTGAAGCCCGCGAGCGATCCGATGCGCAGCGATCCCGTCACGACGATCGATGCCGGCTGCGTCGGCTGCGGACTGTGCGGCGAACTCGCCCAGGCCGCCGCGCTGTGCCCGTCGTTCTACCGCGTCGAGGTCGTGAACGAGCCCACGGCGTGGGAACGCTTCATCGCCAGCGTGCGCGCGCGCGTCGTGCAGGCGCTGCTGCCCGCATGACGAACGGGCTTACGCTGCCGGGCCGGGTCGCGACGCCGGCAGTGCCCCACGAATCGCTGGCGGTGCTGGTCGCGGCACTCGGCGGACAGGGTGGTGGCGTGCTCACCGAATGGATCGTCCACGCCTCACGTCAGGCGGGCTTCGTCGTGCAGGCCACGTCGACGCCCGGTGTGTCGCAGCGCACCGGCGCAACGACGTATTACGTGGAGATCGCTGCGCCGTCGCCGGCATCGGCGCCGGTCCTGCGCACCGCGCCGGTACCCGGTCGCGTCGACGTGCTCGTCTGTGCGGAACTGGTCGAAGCGGCCCGGATGCTCGAGCGCGGCATGAGCACGCCGTCGCGAACGGCGGTCATCGCATCGACGCACCGTGTGTATACGACGACCGAAAAGACGAGCGGCGGCGATGCGCGCGTCGACAGTGCCCGCGTCATCGCTGCACTGCGCGCGCTGTCGCGACAGGCAACGCTCTTCGACATGGATGAAATTCGCGCACGCCATGGGACGGTGATCAGCGCCGCGCTGTTTGGCGCGCTCGCCGGCAGCGGAGCACTCCCGATCGAACGCGCGCCATGCGAGGACGCGATCCGGACCGGCGGGCGAGGCGTCGAGGCGAGCCTCGCCGCATTCGCCGAAGCGTTCGACCGCGCACGTAACCCCGTCGATGCAGCGCCTGCCAGCGTGTCCGGCGCGGCGCCGGGCAACGAAGCATTGCAGCGACCTGCGGCGTTCGTCACCGGCGACGGCAGTCCGGTCCCCGCCGCGATCGTTCGCGCCATCGCGGCACTTCCCGACGAAGTCGCCGCCATCGCACGGATCGGCGCCGCCGAGCTGATCGATTACCAGGATCCACGCTATGCGGAGAACTATCTCGACCGCGTCGCCCGTATCGTCATCGCCGAGCGGCGAAACGATCGCAATGCGCATGTCGTCGCGCATGAAACGGCGCGCCGGCTCGCCCGCTGGATGCGTTACGACGACGTGATTCGCGTCGCGTCGCGCAAGGCGCGCCGATCGCGGCTCGCGCGAATTCGCGCTGAAGCCGGGACGCGCGACGGTGCAGTCCTGCATGTCTACGACCTGTTCAGTCCTTCGGCGCTGGAAGTCGCGGCGATCCTGCCGAGACGCCTGGGCGCACGACTCGAGCGACGCGCGCTCTTGCGGCATGCGCAGGCGCAATACGGGGCGAACGTGACGCCGCCCGGGCACGGCGTCCGGTGGCATACGTCGTCGGTGACCGGCGCGTTGGCCTTGCGGGCAATCGCCGCGCTGCGGCCGTTGCGACCGCGATCGCTGCGCTATGCCCGCGAGCAGCAGGCGATCGAGGACTGGCTGGTCGCCATCGAGTTTGCGCTGACACACGACCGCGGCGCCGGCTCGGACGCCGCGCTCGAAATCGCCCGCCTGCCGCGGTTGATCCGCGGCTACGGCGACACGCACGAAACCGGCTGGTCGAACTATCGCCGGATCCTCGACGCGTACCGTCGCACGGCGCCGATCGATCCGGTGCGCGCAGCCGCGGATCTGGGTGCGAACGCGCGTGCGGCGCTCAACGACCCGCACTGCGGTGTGCGCGATGCGGCTCCAGTCGCTGCCGCTCGACCAGCCGCAGCATCGTCGCCAGCGTGATCGAGCCCCACGTCGCGCGCGCGATCGCATCGATTTCCGACTGCACGACACCGAGCGCGAGGCCGACCGGCGTCGTTTCGCCCCGTTCGCGGCGCGGGGCTGACGAAGCGAAGTCCTCGAACAGACGGATGATGTCCATCAACGTCAGCCGCCGCGCGTTGCCGATGAAGCGGTAGCCGCCTCCGGCGCCGCGCACCGATTCCACGATGCCGGCGCGCGCGAGTTCGGACAACACTTTCGCCAGGTGATGCGACGACACGCCGTACTTCTCCGCGATGTCCGCGCCGGGTATGTGCCGCGCCGGATCGGCGGCGAACTCGAGCACGCTGTAAAGCGCGAGCGACGTGTTCTTCTGCAGTTTCATCGCGCAGCCCGCCGCTTCATCGGTCGAGGTGCATCTCGAGCGGAATGAAGGGCCCGGCCATCATGCCCTGGCTGCGGAAGAACGACAGGACGAGCGTGTTGTCGCGACCGAGCAGCGTGCGTACCGTGTGCACGCCGGCACGCCGGAAGTTCGCGCAGATGGCGTCAAGCAGGCGCGCGCCGATCCCGGCGAGACGCGCGTCCGGGCGCACGTCGATGCCGAACACCCAGCCGCACGGGGGCGAGCCGAATTCCCAGTCGCGCACTTCGCCGATGATGAAGCCGGCGACGCGACCCTCGATGTCCGCCACGAGGAACTGCCGCCCGGCTTCGCGGCTTCCCGCGTAGCGCCGAAACACCGCGCGCCAGTAATTGCGCTTCTCGAGCCCGGTGACCGTCGCATCGATCGCGATGACGGCATCGAGGTCGCGCGGGCGTGCGGGACGGACGTCGATGATCGCGTCGTCGTCGACGGCGTTGCCGCGGCGCGCAGCGCGCCCGGTTACCCGGCGCGGTGCCGCGCTCACACGCGCTCCGAAACAATGACGCAGATCAATTCATATCCCGCATTCCGGTACCAGAATCGGCTGAAGCG
>DASSEA010000410.1:0-5727 GCA_035696805.1 Casimicrobiaceae bacterium | reverse complement strand
TGGGAGCGAGTCCTGATCGATCTGATTCGGACGCAGCTCTGCCGAAGGCGGACGCGTGATGATGCGCTCCGGGATGACGCGGCCGAGGCTGTTGCGGTAGTGACAGAGCCGGTACACGAGCGTCTTGCTGATGTCCTTGAGCACCGCAAAGCCACCCGCCATATCGCCATACAGCGTCGCGTAGCCGACCGCCATCTCGGACTTGTTGCCGGTCGTCAGCACGATCGAGCCGAACTTGTTCGACAGCGCCATCAGCAGCGTACCGCGAATGCGCGCCTGGATGTTCTCTTCCGCGGCGTCCGGCGCAAGCCCCGCAAACTCTGCCGCTAACGAAGACAGGAATGCATCGAACATCGGTTGGATCGGAATCTCGTCGTAGCGCACGCCGACGATTCCGGCCATTTCACGCGCGTCCTCGAGACTGATCGAAGCGCTGTATTGGGACGGCATCATCACCGCGCGTACGCGCTCCGGTCCGAGTGCGTCGACGGCCACCGCGAGCGTCAACGCCGAGTCGATGCCCCCGGAGAGGCCGAGCAATACGCCCGGAAAGCGGTTCTTGCCGACATAGTCCCGCACGCCCATGACAAGCGCGGCGTAGATGTGAGGTTCGAGCGCAGCGTCGAGCCCGCCGCGCACGGGGCGGGGCGCAGCACCATTGAACTCCGCGATCGCGATCGTTTCGTGCCAGGCGGGCAACTGCTGCGCAATCGCGCCGCCCGCGTCCATCACGAATGAGGCTCCGTCGAACACGAGTTCGTCCTGACCCCCGACGCGATTGACGTAAACGAACGGCACGCCCGTTTCGCGCACCCGCGCCTCGATCTGCGCGACGCGCGCAGCGTGCTGTCGTGTGTGATACGGCGATCCGTTCGGTACGACGACTAGCGCGGCGCCCGCATCATGCGCTTGCCGCGCAGGATCCTCGAACCAGCAGTCCTCGCAGATCACGACACCGCAGCGCACGCCTTCGACATCGAACACGCACGGCTCGACACCGGGCTCGAAGTAGCGCTCCTCATCGAAAACCGTGTAGTTCGGAAGATGATGCTTGCGATAGACCGACGCGACACGGCCTTCGCGCAGCACGGCCACCGCGTTGTATCGAACGCCGCCATCCCGCTCCGGAAACCCGACGAGTGCCGTCGTGCCGGTGACCGCGGCTGCGAGGGCAGACAGCTCGGCTACGCACGCGTCAAGGAACGCCGGTCGCAGTACGAGGTCTTCGGGAGGGTAGCCGCAGAGCGAAAGCTCGGGTGTGACGACGAGCGCTGCGCCGGCACGCTGCCCTTCGCCGATCGCATCGAGCAGCGAGCGCGCGTTGCCCGCGAGATCGCCAAGTTTCTGGTTCAGTTGCGCGAGCGCAATGCGCATTGTTCGATGGTAGCACGCACTTCCTGCGCATTCGCAGTGTCCATCACCGTACAATCGACTTCGTCATGCACGCACCCGTTCCGTACTCGAAGCCGCGCCCGCCGGTGGTCAGCTCGCCCCTCGTGCGCGACGACGTTGCGCTCTCGAGCATCGATCCCCCTGCCTGGGACGCACTTGCGCCGGCGTTGCCGCTGCTGTCGCACGCGTACCTGTCTGCGCTGCACGCGACAGGTTGTGCCGCTCCGGAAACCGGCTGGCACCCGCGCTACCTGACGGCATGGAATGGCGCGGACCTCATCGGTGCGATGCCGCTGTACGCGAAGGCGCACAGTTATGGCGAATACGTGTTCGACTGGGGATGGGCCGACGCATATCGGCGCTACGGACGGCGTTATTACCCGAAGCTCGTCGCCGCGGTTCCATTCACACCGGTACCGGGGCCGCGCGTGCTCGCGCCCGCCGCCGCAACCCGTCGCGCATTGCTCGTTTGCGCCCTGGACAGGATGGCGCACGGCTACTCGTCGCTGCACGTCCTCTTCACCGATGCTGCACAGTCGCATGAGATGTCGACGGCTGGCATGCTGATGCGCGACGGCGTCCAGTTCCATTGGCGCAACGCGGGATACCGTGATTTCGCCGACTTCCTCGCCGCTTTCAATCACGAGAAGCGCAAGAAGATCAGGCAGGAGCGCCGGCGCCTCACTGAACGCGGCGTGAGTTTCGTGCGCAAATGCGGTACCGACATCGACGCGGCTGATCGTGCCTTCTTCTTCGAGTGCTACGAGCGCACGTACCGGGCGCATCACTCGACGCCTTACCTGACGCTCGACTTCTTCGACGCGATCGCGGAAACGCTTGGGCAGAACCTGCTGCTGGTCGTCGGATACCGTGATGGGCAGCGCCTGTGCGCGGCGCTCGACGTGTTCAACGCCGATACGTTATGGGGACGCTACTGGGGAACGCGCGAATACGTGCCGTGACTGCATTTCGAGGCCTGTTACTACCAGGCGATCGAATTCTGCATCGAGCGCGGCATCGCGTCGTTCGAGGGCGGCGCACAGGGCGTGCACAAGCTCGCGCGTGGATTGCTGCCGACGCCGACCCATTCGGCGCACGCGATCGCCGATCGGGCGTTTGCAGCGGCGATTGCCGAATACTGTGCCCGCGAACGAACCGACGTCGCGCACTCGATCGACGAACTCGAGGCAGGCAGTCCGTTTCGCGCGTCGTCGCCGACGCGCGCAGGTTGATTGGAGCGCTTCGCCTGCTCGCTGCCGCGTGTGGCGTAGCGAGGTCAGTCGTCTTCGGTCGGCAGCGGCTTCTCGTTCGGCGGTGCGACGTTGCCGTTCACTTCGGCACGCGGCGCGACGTTTCCGTTGACCTCACCGGATCCCTGGCGCGAAGGACGCTTGCCCGGTGAAGGCCCCTTCGCGCCAAAGCCGCCGCTGCGATCCCGCGGCTGTCCGTTCGGACCGCCATTGAAATTGCCGATCGGCTTGCCGAATTTCGCGTGCGCACGAGGTCCGCTGCGATGCCGTGCCGCTCCGCCGTCGTTGCCATACCCGCGCGGATGGCCGGGAACGGTCAGCGTCGTGCGTCCGAACGGCGCCGCGTTCGCGTTGCTTTGGGGCTGCACTTCGTCGAAATTGTGACGCGCGCGCGGGGGCTGCTGACCTGGACCGTGGCCGCGCGGACGCTGCGCTTGTGCCTCGGTGGGCGAATACGGTCGTGACGGCGGGCGCGCGCCGGCGCCGCGCCGGCCCCCCGGCCGTGGCGACGGGTTGGGCGATTGCGCGTGGCCGCCCTGACGCGGGAAACGCGGTGGTTGATCACTTATCCCCGTCGACGCATTGACGCGTCGGCTATCGCCGTGGCCACTCGCGCCGCTTGCGTGCGGATGCGCCTTGCCTTGGCCATGCGGCCGCGGGTTCATCTTGTGCGCGCGCGATCCCTGCGCACCTTTGCGCGGGTCGTTGCGTCCGGGGCGTCCGTCCTTGCGCTCCTGGCGTTGCGGCGTACCCGGTCCCGTCGAACGAAGGCCCGCGGAGACCAGCAGCGCGTCGAGGCTCGCGGGCTCCAGTTCGGCGACGTCGCCACGCTTCAGCGTCGTCGGCATCGCGAGCATCCCGTAGCGCGTGCGAATCAGGCGACTCACCATCAGGCCGAGTGCCTCGAACAATCGCCGCACTTCGCGGTTGCGTCCTTCCTTCAGCACGACGCTGTACCAACGGTTGGCGCCGTCGTCGTCGCCACCCGCGTCGGAAACCTTTTCGCACCGCGCGGGCCCGTCATCGAGCTGCACGCCCGCCGTCAGCGTCTGCATCTGTTCGTCGGACAATCGGCCCATGACCCGGACAGCATATTCGCGCTCGACTTCATAGCGCGGATGCATCAGCCGGTTGGCAAGCTCGCCCGAGTTCGTGAACAGCAACAGGCCTTCGGTGTTGTAGTCGAGCCGCCCGACGTTGATCCACTTGCCGTTGCCGATCGACGGAAGCTTTTCGAACACGGTTGGGCGTCCCTCCGGATCATCGCGCGTGACGAGTTCGCCGGCCGGCTTGTGATACATCAGCACGCGGGCACGCGGTTCTGCGAAACGTACCTTGACGAGTTCGCCGTTGATGCGCACCTCGTCGCCGGGACCCACCTTCTGGCCGACCTCGGCCGGCATGCGATTTACCGTGATGCGCCCGGCGAGGATCATCTCCTCCATCGCGCGGCGCGAACCGAAGCCACAGCTCGCGAGCACCTTGTGCAGGCGCTGCGGCTCGCTGAAGATTTCATCAGTGGATCGTTTGTGTTTCGGAGGCGGCAGGCTCTCCGCGATCCGTTGCAGCGCCAGGTTCGGCTGTTGGATCGGACCCGAGGATCGGGGTCGCGAGTGCGTGGGTCGCCTCGGCGGCCTTGGTGGGGGCATCAGGCATCTCCAGGAGGTGGGATGAGTCAAGGTCGGCCAGCGGAGGCAGCTCTGCCACCGACGCGAGGCCGAGATCGTCGAGGAACGTCCTCGTCGTCGCATAGAGCGCCGGGCGACCCGGTGTCTCGCGATGTCCGACGCTCTCGATCCATTGCCGGTCTTCGAGTGTCTTGATGACATTCGTCGACACGGCGACACCGCGGATCGCTTCGATATCGCCGCGGGTAACGGGTTGCTGGTACGCGATGATCGCGAGGGTCTCCATCACCGCGCGCGAATAGCGCGGCGGCTTCTCGGGCGCCAGGCGATCGAGATACGGCTGCACGTCGCGCCGGCCCTGGAAGCGCCAGCCCGATGCGACTTGCACCAGTTCGACCTTGCGCGAAGACCATTGCTCGGCCAATTCATCCAGAAGCACGCGTACCGTTTCGACCGGCAACGCAGGCTCGAACAGTTTCGCGAGTTCCGCCGCGTCGACCGGCTCGCCCGCAACCAGCAACGCGGCTTCGAGGACGGCCTTCGCGTCGGTCAGGTCGGTTGCGTCGTCCATTCGATCGTCAATCGGCGTCGGCCGCGAGCGCAAACGGCGTTTCACCGCGCAGTTGTGCGTAGATCGGCGCGTAGGGTTCGGCCTGCGCGACGCTGATCAGCTGTTCGCGCGACAACTCGAGCAAGGCGAGGAACGTCACGACGAGATGCGCCACGTCCGCGTGCTCGGCGAACATCGCGGTGAACTCGACGAACCGCGCCGGCTTCAAGAGTTTGAGGAGCCGGCTCATTTCCGAGCGAACCGAAAGCTGCTCGCGCGTCACGAGGTGATGCCGGTTCGCGCGCGCTCGCGCGATCAAGCCGGCCCAAGCGGTGCGCAGATCCTCGGGCGAAATCTCGGGCAGTCGCTCGCCCGCCAGCCGATCGAACCATACGCGAACGGTCGAGAAGTCGCGTTCGGCAAGCGGAAGCGCGTCGAGTTCCCGCGCCGCCTGTTTCATCTTTTCATACTCGAGAAGTCGCCGCACGAGCTCGGCCCGAGGGTCGTCGGCCTCGGCACCGGGGGGCGCAGGCGGACGCGGAAGCAGGAGCCGCGACTTGATTTCGATCAGCACGGCGGCCATCAACAGATACTCGGCCGCGAGTTCGAGCTGCGTGCGACGCATCATTTCAACGTAGCCGAGGTATTGGCGCGTCAACTCGGCCATCGGGATGTCGAGAACGTTGATGTTCTGGCGACGGATCAGGTAGAGCAGCAGATCGAGCGGTCCCTCGAACGTCTCGAGGAAGACCTCGAGCGCTTCGGGGGGAATGTACAGGTCGTGCGGCAGTTCGTTGACCGGCTCGCCGTACACGCGCGCGAGCGGCTTCGGATCGGGCGACGGGTGCGCGAAATCGAGTGCCGCGTCGCCACTAGTCATAACGGAGCCCCATCGCTTCGCGTACGT
>DASSEA010000409.1:0-2877 GCA_035696805.1 Casimicrobiaceae bacterium | reverse complement strand
CCAGTCGCAGCTTTTCGACGTGCTGGCCGGACTGTTCGCGCACGAAACGGTCAACGCGCCGGTGACGGCGACCGCGCCACGGCTCGACGGCACGATTGCGGCACGTCATCCATTGCGCATCCTGCTCGCCGAGGACAACGTGGTGAACCAGAAGCTCGCGCTGCGGCTCCTGCAGCAAATGGGCTACCGTGCGGACCTCGCATCCAACGGCCTCGAGGCGATCGACTCGGTGCAGCGCCAGACGTACGACGTGGTATTGATGGACGTGCAGATGCCGGAGATGGACGGGCTCGACGCGTCGCGTGCGATCTGCGCGCGATGGCCGCCCGGCGAGCGGCCGCGAATCATCGCAATGACGGCCAATGCGATGCAGGGCGATCGCGACATGTGCCTGGCGGCAGGAATGGACGACTACGTGACGAAACCGATTCGCGTCGAGCGCCTGGTCGAGGCGCTGCAGCTCGTGCCCGCGCGCGGGGGCCGCGGATGACCGCGCCGGTGATCGATCCCGCGACGTTCGAACAGCTGCAGGCGACCGCGGGTGCGGACTTCGTCCGGGAATTGATCGACACGTTCCTGGCGGAGGCGCCGGCGATGTTGCGGGACCTGCGCGACGCGTACGAGGTCGGCGATGCCGAGCGGTTTCGTCGCGTCGCGCATTCGCTCAAGTCGAACGGCAACACCTTCGGCGCGCTCCAGCTCGGCGCATTGGCGCGCGATCTCGAACTCCGCGGGTATGCACACGTGAAGTCGTTGGACGGTACGCCGATCGACGCGCTCGCCGACGAATATGCGCGCGTAGCCCAGGCGCTGACGGAGCTCAAGCGTGCGTGAGTCGGCGCATGGCGCGGCGCGCCTGCTCGTCGTCGACGACAACAAGGTCAACCGGTTGCTGCTGTCCCGTAATCTCGAATTGATGGGCCATCGCGTCGCGACCGCCGATAACGGGCGCATGGCGCTCGAGATGCTGCGTCGCGAGTCGTTCGATCTCGCGGTCCTCGACATCGAGATGCCCGAGATGGACGGCTTCGAAGTCCTCGAGCAGATTCGCGGCGACCTCGCGCTGCGCGATGTGCCGGTGATCGTCACGTCGTCGCTGGAAGGACTCGACAACGTCGTCCGCTGCATCGAGCTCGGGGCCGAGGATTATCTGGCCAAGCCGGTCAATCCGGTGCTGTTGAAAGCGCGCATCAACGCGAGCCTCGAAAAGAAGCGGCTGCGCGACCAGCAGAAGGAATTCGTGCGGCGCTTCGCCACGCCCGAAGTCGCGCAGGATTTGCAGCAATCCGGATTCGCGCTCGGGGGGAAACGCGTGCGCGGATCGGTGCTGTTCGCCGACATTCGCGGCTTCACGCCGCTCGCTGAATCGCAACCGCCGGAAGAGACGATCGAGCTGCTCAACACGTATTACACGCTGATGTTCGATGCGATCGGCGGGCACGGCGGCATCGTGAGTCACATCGCGGGCGACGGGTTGATGGCGATCTTCGGCGCGCCCGTGCCGTTGCCGGAGCCGAGTCGCGCGGCGGTGGCGACGGCCCTCGAGATGATCGAGCTGATCGGACTTTTCAACGTCGAGCAGGCGAGCGCGGGTAAACCGCAAATCCGCATCGGCATCGGGATCGCGTCGGGCGAGATGGTCGCCGGCTACACCGGCACCAACGAGCGCGCGACGTACACGTGCATCGGCGACATCGTGAATCTCGCGGCGCGGCTCGAGGCGCACACGAAGGTCGCGACCCGCGCGATCCTGATCGACGACGCGACGCGCGTCGCGCTATCCCCCTCCACCGCTGTCGAGGCCCTCGGGCCCGCGACGCTGCCAGGCAAAACGCGCGCGGTCGATGTGTACGCCGTAAAGACTTTGGGGTCAGAGCAATAAGTCGACTTATTGCTCTGACCCCAAAGTCACGTTCGCTCCCAATACGGTGATGGCGGGATTTTCAGGCGCGCAGCGAAGCCGCGCGGTCTCCTGGATGTGGCCCGCTTGGTCATCGCTTCGACGCGCTGCTTGAATGCGTCGGACCCGAACGCAAGGTCGCCTGCCGTCGCATCACGAAGCGCAGTGACGTCGCACTCGCGGTCGCCTTGATGGCACCAGCGCATGTAAGCCTCGTTCGCCGGCGCGCCCAACAGCTCGAGTGCGCTGTGAGGGGTGACGAGTGGATCATGTCGAAGCCCGGCGAGCGCTCCATAGCTGCTCCAGCGGTAATCCGTCACGCGAGGAGCCAATCCGGCGCGGACGGGATTCAGGTCGATATAACGACAGGTCGCGAGCAGGTGGGAATCGCATTCCACGAGCGAAGCGTGGTATCTGCCTTCCCACAACGTGCCGGTTCGATTCGTCGTGCGGTTGATGTAACGCACGTAGCGTGCGCCCAATAAAGCCATCATTCTGGATACGGCTCCGACCACCAGCGGCGTAAGCATCAGATGTACGTGGTTCGTCATCAGTACGTACGCGTGAACCTGCACGCCGTAGCGACCGCAACCTTCGCGGAGGTACTTCAGGTACACGTGATAGTCACGTTCCTGGAAAAAGCAGGCGTGCCGATCGTTGCCGCGTTGCACGACGTGCAGCGGTAGATCGACCAACGAAAAGCGGGGGCGTCTTGCCATGGCGGCTAGGACGCGATGCTATCGGAGAGGCGACCTACCGCAATCAGACGCGCGGATGAGGCCAGTCTGACTTTGGGGTCAGAGCAAAAAGTCGACTTATTGCTCTGACCCCAAAGTCGGTCAGCTCAGCAGATCGCTTGAGACTTTCCGTGGGCGAGCCGCACGAATGCTCGCCCGCCGCTCCGCACGTGACTCGCTTGGCGCCTTGCCCGCGGCGAGCACCGGCCGCAGGTAACGGCCCGTGTAGCTTGCCGGGCT
>DASSEA010000408.1:0-9273 GCA_035696805.1 Casimicrobiaceae bacterium | reverse complement strand
GCAGCACGCGCCCATCACCTGGACCGGAGCCCGACGAGACGTGTTCGGCCGCATCGATGCGCCGCAAGCGCTCGAGATACAGCTCGCCATAACGCGCGTCCTGGAACTCGACGACGCGCGCATGTCCGAGCGCGATGATTTCGCGCGCCACGGCGGGAAACGCGTCGGCGATCGCGTACGACGGGCGGGCATTGGCGGCGCGCTCGTCCGTCGCCGACGCGACCGCGGACGAAGGTCCCTCCGCGACGACTGCGAAGCCACGCGCAAAGCCGCGAAGGCTGCCCTCAACACCCACGCCTGCTGCGCGCACGACGTCCTCGTAGGCGGTGCGCGGCATCGGCAACGCCCGGCTGCCAGCGATCGCGCCGAGCATCACGCTGCTGACGACGGTTCCCGCATCGCGGGCAAGGACGTCCATGTCGAACGCGCACAGCCCGCACGCGTGCTGCCGCGCGGTGTCGAGCAGGCGCTCGGAACTGAAGCGGCCGTCACCCAGTGCGATCTTTTCGGCCGTCGTGAGCGTTCGGCTGGTCGACGTGATCAGCGTGGTCTGCGGGGTGACGAACCCTGCCTGCAACAGGCGCCCCGCCTCGAGCAATTCCGACGCGACGACGACGTCCACCTGTCCGGGCGTCGGATAGAGACCGAGAATCGGCCGGCGTTCGCCGAGCGTCGCGGCAGGTTCCGGATAGACCTCGACGTAGTACGTCGTCGCGCCGGTGCGCTGCGCAACACCCGGGATCGACGTACTCTGCGCGACGTAGCCGGCTTGAGTCGCGCTTTCGACGAGCCACTCGGCGAGCACACCGCCGCCCTGCCCGCCGAGCGCGCCGACGAGGATCGAAACGGGCTTCGTCATGCGGGCTGCAGCACGCCGATGACGACGCGACGCAAGCGATCGACAATGCGCTCGAGAAAGCGCGCGTTCACGATCACTTCACCACGGTAGAAGGAAGGACACAGCGTCGCGGCGTGTGCGTTCGAGCCGCACAGCCCGCAGCCGACGCAGCCGTCCAGAACCGTGGCGACGGGATCGACTTTCAACGGATCGCTCGACGGCTTGACCGACAGCGTCGGACAGCCCGACAGCCGGATGCACGAGTGATCGCCCGAACACGTGTCCTCGTCGACGCCGTATTTGACGCGCACGACGCGCTTTCCCGCCCTGAGGCTTGCGGCACGCCACGGTTTGACGCGGCGCTGGCGTTCGAGCTGGCATTCGCCTTCGGCAACGATGACCTTGAGGCCATCGAAATCCGTCGTGAAAGCTTCTTCCAGCGTGCGGCGCATCCGCTCGACGTCGTAACTGTCGACACGCCGCAGCCACTCGACGCCGAGACCTTCGAGCGTGCGCTCGATCACGTTGTTCTGCGCGACGAGGCTCGCCGTCTTATCGGTTGCGGCGTCCTTGATCGCGTCGTCGGGCGACGAGATGATCTCCTGAGTGCCGGTCGCCGACGTGTAGCCGTTCTTGAAGATCAGCAATACGGCGTCGTCGCCGTTGAACAGCGCCGACTGCACGCCGGTCAGCAGGCCGTTGTGCCAGAAGCCGCCGTCGCCCATCACCGCCAGCACGCGGCGCTTCATC
This sequence comes from Casimicrobiaceae bacterium, assembly GCA_035696805.1. Taxonomy (GTDB): domain Bacteria; phylum Pseudomonadota; class Gammaproteobacteria; order Burkholderiales; family Casimicrobiaceae; genus VBCG01. The sequence continues at coordinate 7,685 of DASSEA010000408.1, read as the reverse complement.
ATCGGCGATACGCCTGCGCGCGACGCGAGGCTCATTCCGTAGCCCAGGATCGAGTGACCGATCGAGAACGGCTCGAACGTCGCGAACGAATGGCAGCCGATGTCGGCAGCGACGTGAACATCGCCGACGCGGCGCTGCGCGAGTTTCAACGCCGCGAATGTGGGACGCTCCGGGCAGCCGATGCAGAACTGGGGAGGGCGTGGCGGAAGCGGCGCACCGAGCGCGCGCGCCACCGATGCGCGCGCCGCATCGACGGTGCCGAGCCATGCGCGACCGCGCGCGACATCGATATCGGGTGCGACCTTGTCGACGAAATCCGCGAGTCCCCGCGCAAGCACTTCGACCGTGTATTCGCCGGACATCGGCAGCATGTCCTTGCCGTACACGGCCGTCTGCACGTCGAGCTTTCGCAGCGTCGCCTGCAGCTCCTGCTCGATATAGGCGGGATGACCCTCCTCGATCGTCAGCACCGCTCGCTTGCCAAGGCAGAAATCGCGCAACTGCTCGGGCACGAGCGGATACGTGACGTTGAGAACGAAGATGGGCAGGTCGCCGGCGCCGAACGCGTCGGAGAGCCCGAGCGAAGCGAGCGCGCCGACGACGGAGTTGTAGAGGCCGCCCTGAACGATCAGGCCGATGTCGCTGCGCCGGCCTGGCAACGATTCGTTCAGGCCCCGCTCGACGATCGCGCGCCGCGCCGCCGGAATGCGCTGCTCGGTCTTCAGTTTCTCGTGAACGAACGTCACCGGCGGATGGGCGAGGCGCGCGTAATCGAACGTCGCCGGGACTTCGAGCGCATGGCGCGCGGAAATCGCGGGCGGCACGTTGTCGCTGCACGCGAAAGTTCCGCGCACGTGGCACGCGCGAATGCGAAGCTGCAGCATCGCCGGCATGTTGGACGCCTCGGACAGCGCGAACGCCTGCTCGACGACGCGCACCATGTGCGCAAGCTCCGGCCGGGGGTCGAACAGCAGCAGCGACGATTTGAGCGCGTACGCGTACGTGCGCTCCTGGATAACGCTCGCGCCTTCGCCGTAATCCTCGCCGACGACGATCAGCGCGCCGCCGCGGACGCCCGGTGACGCGAGATTCGACAGCGCATCGGCGGCGACGTTGGTGCCGACGATCGATTTCCATGTGACGGCGCCGCGCACCGGATAGTGGATCGACGCGCCGAGCATCGCCGCGGCGGATGCCTCGTTCGCGCAGGCCTCGACATGCACGCCCAGCTCCGCGAGGTAGTCGCGCGCCTGCACCAGCACGTCGAGCAGGTGCGACACCGGAGCGCCCTGGTAGCCGCCGACGTACGCGACGCCCGACTGCAGCAGCGCCTTGGTGATGGCGAGAATGCCTTCGCCGTGAAATGTGTCGCCGGCACCGAGCCGCAGGCTGCGAACCTCCTTGTCGAACGAGACTTCCAAACCGAACCCCGGGCGAAGCCGCGCCGTCCCTGCGCGCGCGTGACGCGACTCTAGACGGAGCGGTATCATTTGTCCATGTCATATTCGCTAGATCGATCATAGACAGGACGAATGATGAGCACCGCCGCGGCGATCGATCTCGCCGGGCTCGACCTCAACCTGTTGCGCGCGTTCGACGCCGTCCACGCGACCGGCAACGTCACGCGCGCCGCCGAGCGACTCGGCGTCTCGCAGCCGACGGTCAGTCACGCGCTCGCGAAACTGCGTCGCGCGCTGCACGATCCGCTGTTCGTGCGCTCGCAACGCGGCATGGCCGTCACACCGAAAGGCCAGCGGCTCGCGGCCGCCGTCGACCACGCGCTGCGCACGCTCGACGCCGCGCTGCGCGACGAAGACGCGTACGACCCGCTGCACTCCGAGCGCACGTTTCGCCTGCACATGAGCGACATCGGCGAAACGATCTTCCTGCCGCCGCTGATGGCGCGGATCGCGGACCTCGCGGTGGGCGTACGCCTCGAAGCGTTCCAGCTCGACGACGAAGACATTCTGCCGGCGATGGAAAGCGGTCGCATCGATCTCGCGATCGGCTACATTCCCGCGCTCACCGACGTCGAGCGGCACGTGCTGCTGCACGAGCGCTACGTCGTCGTGATGCGCGCCGATCATCCGCTCGCGCACAAGCAGCCGACGCGCGCCGCGCTCGCGCGACTGTCGTACGTGCTCGTGCGCTCGCATCCTGCAACGGCTCGGGCGATTGACGCGCTCGGCGTTCGCGATCGCGTCCGGCTCACGCTGCCCCACTTCATGGTGCTGCCGCGCATCCTCGCGGACACACAGCTCGCGGTCATCATGCCGGAGCGCCTGTCGGATGCGTTCCGGCGGCTCGGCCGCTATGCGGTATGGCGGCCACGCGGACTACCGCGCTTCGACGTCAGCGTGCATTGGTACCGGCGCTATGCACAGGACGCGGGCAACCGCTGGTTGCGCGAGCTGATCGTCGAGCTGCTCGGCGAGCCGCTGTAGGCGCCGCGGGTTGGCGGGCAGCCGGCGCGGCTTCGGGGCGCGCGACTCGGAAGTGCCAGCCGTCGCGGGTGGCGCGGCCCAGTCGTTCGCGCGCGAAGCGCGACGCCGAGCCGCCGCGCCGGGTAACCCGCAGGCTGGCGTTTACGGACGCGGAGCGCGCCACGAAGCCGAGCCGGCTGCTCACGAGGCGGTGCGATGCCCGACGCCCATGAGGTGCGTCCGCGCCCCAGCGCTACCGTTCAGCGCCGGCGCGACCGTTCAGCTCTGCCGCGTCCCCGGCGCCACGACGGTGCGACTCTGCTCGCGCATGAACTGCGGCAGGTAGTACGGCCCGAGGCCGCCCTTCGCCGTCGTCCCCGAGCCCTTCCACCCGCAGAAAGTCTGGATGCCGGGCCAGGCGCCCGTCGTCGCGCCGCTCGCGCGATTGGCGTAGAGAACGCCCGCGTGTGCGCCATCGAGGAACTGCGCGAGCTCGCGCTCGTCGCTCGTATAGACGCCCGCCGTGAGACCGTAGTTGACGGCGTTGCCTTCGGCGAGCGCGTCGTCGAGGCGCGTGAACGACTGCGCGGTGAGAAGGGGTACGAACAGTTCCTCGGTGTGCAGCCGGTGGTCCGACGGGAGATCGCTCACGAGCACGGGCTCGACATAGAAACCGTGACCGAGCGCGTCGCGCACCAGCCGGCGCCCGCCCATCCGGACGTTCCCATCCCGCTTCGCGTCGCGCACCGCTTCTTCGTAACGCTGGAACGCGGCGGCGTTGATCAGCGGTCCGATGAACGTGTCGCGCAGCCGCGGGTCGCCGACCGGCATCCGCGCCACGCGCGCGACGAGCTGGTCGACGAAATCGTCGAAGATCGATGCGTGAACGAACACGCGCGACTCGCACGAGCATTTTTGACCCTGCAGGCCATAGGCCGAGCGTGCGACGCCCTCGATCGCGTCGTCGAGATGCGCCGATGCACACACATAGGCGGGATTCTTCCCGCCCATCTCGGCGATCACCGGCTTCGCATGCGCGCCCATCGCGCGCTCGCGCATCAGTTGCATGCCCACCTGGTGCGAACCGGTGAACACGATGCCGTCGACGCGCGCGTGACTCGCGAGCGCGCGCCCGGTTGCGGCAGCACCGCACACGAGATTGATCACACCGGCCGGCACGCCGGCGGCGTCGAACGCGTCGATGAGCATGCGCCCGGTGAGTGCGGCCCCGGGGCTCGGCTTGAACACGACGGTGTTCCCGCCGAGCAGCGCACCGGTGATCATGCTGGTGGCCAGCGCGACCGGGTAGTTGAAAGGCGCTATGACCGCGAACACGCCGTGCGGCCGCAGCACGACCTCGGTCGACTCGCCGGGGAAAGCGCGTTGCAGCCCCGCGCGAAAACCCTCGCGCTCGACCATCTGCGCACAGTAATAACGGACGAGGTCGATCGCCTCCTCGACTTCGCCCATCGCCTCCATCCGCGACTTGCCGACTTCGAAGAGTGACGCGACGCCGAGTTCCCATTTGCGCCGCTCGAATTCGAGCGCTACGCGCTCGAGGATCGCGACGCGCTCGCGCCAGGGCGTGCGCGACCATGCATCCTGCGCGTCGCACGCGGCGACCACCGCCAGGTCCACGGTGGGCGACGATGCCGCACTGGCAACGCCAAGCACGATGCGACCGTCGATCGGGCTCGTGACGGTGTACGGGTCTTCGTCCGGAAGGTCGACGCCGCGCGCGCGATTGCGGATGCCTGCGCCAAGCATTCGCTCGACGTGCGGGATCATCGTGTCGAGCCGCGCGTGCACGCCACTGAAATCCTGCCGGATGTTGCTGTACGTGACACGCGGGAGATCCGTCATCGATGTCGCCTGCAGAGGATCAACAGATTTTCCTCGGATTCTGGCATAGGGTGGGATACGGTATCTTGACGAACGACCCTCAAACCCCATGTACGAAGCCCGGCTTTTCCGCAGCGTCGTAGACCTCGATCGTTCGCTGCGCGTCGTGATCGTCGACTCGATCACCCAGCTCGATCCGACCGACGCCGGCGCGATCGTCGTCGCGGCTTCGCACGGCGGTGTCAGCTCCGGCGAATTCGCGCTCGCCGTGCCACTGCGCGCCGCCTTTTTCAACGATGCCGGCATCGGCAAGGACGACGCCGGCATCGCCGCGCTGCGGATGCTCGACACGCGCGGCATCGCGGCCGGCGCGGTGTCGCACGCGACCGCCCGCATCGGCGATGCGCGGGACATGTGGGACCACGGCGTCCTTTCGCGCGTCAACCCGAGCGCGCGCCGGCTCGGCCTTGCGCCGGGCGATCGCCTGCAATCCGCGTTGCAGACGATCGTGCAGGCTACTTCGCGAGAAACGCCCGGATAGCTTCGCCCTGCTTCGCGACGCTGGTGACTCCGTCGAGATGGCCGCCATCGCCTTCGATGATCGCGACCTCCGCGACGCCGCCCTGCGCCTTGTACCGTTCGGCCGCCCGCATCGAAAGCTCAGGCGGGAAGATCAGGTCGCTCTCGGCAGGAACGAACAGGATCTTCGCCTTCATCTTCTTCACGTCGTCGCCGAGGTTGTAGAGTTGATTGGCCTTGGCCGTGTAGATCAGCGAGTTCGCGTCGATGCTCGCGGCTCGCGCCGATCCCGCCTTTTGCAGCGCGTCTTCGATGGAGAACGCGTTGGTGAGTTCCGCGCCCGGGTTCTTCGCCGGGTCCGCCCACTTGTAGCCGAACGTCTTTTCCGCCCAACCGTGCGCGCGGGCGGTAATCGTGATGATCTTCAGCGCCTGCGCCGTTCCGGCGACCGGTTCTTCCTTGCCGTAGTAATCGCCATTGTTCCACTTCGGGTCGAGGCGGATCGGCAGCGCCCAGACGTCCAGCATTTCGATCACGTACGGCGTGATGTCGAACCCCGGACCGATCACGTGGACGACGCGCTCGACGAAGTCCGGATACGCGGCGGCCCATTCCATCGCCTGAATCGATCCGCCCGACGCGCCGGCGACCGCGTGCAGCTTCTTGACGCCGAGCGAATCGACGAGCGCCTTGTGCACCTGTACCGAGTCGCGATAGCTGACGACAGGAAACGACATCCCGTACGGCTTACCGGTATCGGGATTCGTCGATGCGGGCCCGGTCGTCGTGACGTTCGGGTCCTTCGTGCCGAGATTCGCGAGCGCGTCGGCGCTCACGACGAAGTACTTGTCGGTATCGATCGGCTTGCCGGCGCCGATGATCGCGTCCCAGTATCCGGCGGCTGCATCCGCAGGCTTGTACTTGCCGGCTGCGTGCGAGCTGCCGGTGAAGAAATGCGGAACGAAGATCGCGTTGTCGCCGGCCGCATTCAACTTGCCGTAGGTTTCGTAACCGACGCGAACGTTTTTCAGCGTCTTGCCGCCGACCGTCGCGTACGTGGCCAGCGTGAACACCTTCTTCTCGACCGGACCGTCGTACGCATTCCCCACTGTCGCGCCAAACAGCCATACGACGGCACATAGGCCCGCCGTGATTCGAGCTCGCGTCATCAATCTCTCCTGGATCGGTCCTGGGGTCAGAGCAATAAGTCGACTTATTGCTCTGACCCCAAAGTCAGTTATGCGGAAACGTCCCGACTAGTTCGGCGAGTCGGGCCTTTGCATCGTGCAGGATCGGTACGCCGTCGCCGAACAGCAGGGTGTCGAAGTCGAGCTCGAGCAGATTGCGCAGGCTTTGGCGCAGCCGCGGCAGGTCGTCGATCACCTGCTCGCGAAGCAGGCCGCAGGCGCCGGGCGGCTTGCCGATCACCGCGTCGCCGACGAACAGCAGGCGACGCTCGGGCCAATGCAGCACGACTTCGCCCGGCGACTTGCCGGGCGCCGGCTCGACCACCAGCGGGCCGATCTTCTCGCCGATCAGCAGTTCGCCGTCGATCGCCGTCCCCTGCCCGATCGCATGCGGGGCGTCATCCGGATGAATGCTGATCGATGCACCCGTGCGCTCCCGCACGACGTTCGCCGCGCGCGAATGGTTGCGGTTCGTGAGCAGGATCTTCGCGACGCCAAGACGCTCGATCTCCGCAAGGTCGTCGCCGGGCACGACCGGATCGATGCACAGATTGCCGTCGGGGTGACGAACCAGGTAACCGTTGAAGTCGTAGCCATGCGGCTCCGAGAACCACGACCACGTGAAGACATCCGGCACAATCGTTCGCATGTGCGTTTCCTCCGGCGGGCGTTCAGTGAAGGTCGACCGCGTGCCGGCGAAGGTCGGCAAGCGCGATGATCGCCAGCGCCTCCTCGTGCGTCGCCTGCAACACGACCGGCGGCGCGACGCCGGCATCGAATGCTTCGCGCCAGCGCGCCGCACACACGCACCAGCGGTCGCCGGGTTTCAATCCCGGGAATTGCGCCTCGGGAACCGGCGTCACGAGGTCGTTGCCGTGCGCGCGCTCGAAATCCAGGAATTCGCGCGTCATTCGCGCGCAGACGATGTGAATGCCGACGTCTTCCGCGTCGGTGTTGCAACAGCCGTCGCGGAAGAACCCGGTCCGCGGCGACGTCGAGCACGGGGCGAGCGGACCGCCCAACACGTTTCTTGATTCGAAGGGCATCGTTGACCGCATCGGCACGCGATGCGACGCATTCTAGCCCCTTGCCGAAAGTCGCGGAAAGCGGCGCCGAAATCGACTTGAACCAACGCGGCGCGCGGCAGTCTTCTCGACATGCAGCGCACGTTGATCGTCATCGGCATCGTCGTCGCACTCGCCGGTGTCTTGTGGCCGTGGATTTCACGGCTGCCCTTCGGCCGGCTGCCCGGCGATATCCGCATCGAGACGGCGAGCGTTGGCCTTTTCTTCCCGATCGTCACGTGCGTCGTGATTTCGGTCGTCCTGTCGCTCCTGCTCTGGCTGTTCCGCAAGTAGCCGGTTGAAGATCGCGACGTACAACGTCAACGGCGTCAACGGACGGCTGCCGCGGCTCCTCGAATGGCTGGCCGAAACGGCGCCCGACGTCGTCTGCCTGCAGGAGATCAAGACCGCTGACGCGACCTTTCCGGTGAAGCCCATCGCCGACGCCGGCTATGGCGCAATCTGGCATGGCCAGCGTTCGCATCATGGTGTCGCCATCCTGACCAAGGGCGCGCCTCCGCGTGAGATCCGACGCGGCCTCCCCGGCGATCCGGACGATCGCGAAAGCCGCTACGTCGAAGCCGAGACGATGGGCATCGTCACCGCATCGGTCTACCTGCCGAACGGCAATCCGCAACCCGGCCCGCGCT